>NZ_CAHJXM010000001.1:1717500-2017500 GCF_903645295.1 Bacillus sp. Marseille-Q1617 | reverse complement strand
GAATTGGTAAGAATCGTGTTGTGGAAGATTGCCACTTCAGGCGTTGAAGTGCTTAGCCCCCGAGTGGATAATCCTCCTGCAGTTACAAAATTCACGTCAATCGTAAATTGTTTTGCAAACTCATTGGCCAACCCATCCGTAATATTGCCGGACTCTTTCATCTTTCCACCAATCAGATAGGTTTCTACATTAGAAAAGTCCCTAAGATGATAGGCTATTTCCACTGAGTTGGTAACAACGGTGAATACAATAGTTCTGGGGATATATTTTAGCATTAAGTAATGGATAGAGGATCCACCTATAAAAACGGTTTCGTCCTCTTTGATATACTCTGCCGCTGCTTTTGCAATCGCATTCTGGGCGGGGTTACCCTCTCCGTACCGGATAGAAGGGGCTTGTGGTTTATTGCGGGCTTTTGGATTGGGGATCGCCCCGCCATGTGTCCGCTTTAGCAATCCATCTTCTTCCATTATCGATAAGTCCCTGCGAATGGAGTCAATTGATACGTTATATTCTTCTGCAAGATCTTTAGCTAATACCCTGCCGATTTTTTCAACTTTTTCTAAAATCTTTTCTCTTCTTTCTTCAGAAAACATGAGAGTCCTCCTTTGTTCACGTTTATTCATGTATGCTTGACTTTTATATTCATATTATTTCCCGTTAAAGGAGGCTGTCAACGAATACTTGATTTTATTCCCTATTATTTGTTTTTACAAAAAAACTGCCAAAATAAAATCAGGCAGCCTTTTCTATTTATGAAAATGAGTATGTCTTTAATAAATGAAGGTCTATCTCATCATATTCCTTTAATACGATTCCTTCATTCCATAGCATAATGTCATTGGTTTCATTATTATTTATGAAGGGCTGAATGTCTTCCACTGTTTGGTGAAAAACGGGATTGTATTGGACCATTCCTTCAGCGGTTCTCACTTTCATCAATCCCTTGAACACCATGGAGTCCAATCTCTGCCCTGTTTCTTCATACAATTCTCTCAATGCGCATTGTTCAGGTGTTTCACCATGCTCCCTTTTGCCTGCAGGCAGTTCCCATTGATCTCTATAAATGTTATAGCATAATAAGTAGTCGCTGCCCTTCTGGACAATGGCATATGAACCTGCTATCGGGTGGTAACGTGTGACGTCCTCTTCTATCGACGGTATGAATTCTACAAACTGTCTGCCAACATTATTTTCTTTCATCGGCTCCCTCCGGCTTGATCCAGAAACGAAGAATCACGTTTCCGTCTTCTTCAATAAAATCACGGTCTGGTATCCCGCCATTGTTAAGGATGGTCTTTTTAGAGGCCTCATTCCATTTATCACAGACGACCAATGTTTCTTTGATACCAAGTTCCATTGTCTTTTCCAAAGAAAGAGAAAGCAGCTTCGTAGCATACCCTTTCCTTCTTTCAGAAGGTCTTATGCCATATCCAATATGCCCTCCCGCATTTAAGAGGTTTTCAGTCAAACCGTGACGAATGTTGACCACACCCAACACTCGATTATTTTTCCCGACTAACCAATAGGTGGAATCAGGGACCCAGCCTTCGGGCAGGTTTTCACCTTTTTCTGCAAGATGCAGTGATTGAATCATTCCATTAAAGTCTGAAGGGTCTTTTTTGATGACCCATGGAACCATGTCTTCACCAGATGTTTTCCATTCATGGTAAAAATCCATGTACTCTTCTTTAAATTCAGCAGTAGGTTTTACCAGTCTCACATTCTCACCCATCCTGTACTCTCCTTTTATGGAAATTTGAAATAGTTTACCATATCAAAAGAGTAAGTGGAAGAATTTTCTTATGACAAATTCCATTGAAACCAATTGCCGTGTCCATCTGTGTCTCCGACAACATGGCGCTCTTCTCTTCCGTTTAAGTAACAGTCCAGGTGGAGCTGCCTGTCCCATATATTATTATAAAGATGAAATACATCCCGGTTACTTCCTATTTCTTTAATTTTAGCTTGTAGCTCTTTTTTGGAAGACTCGGGGATTTGATTGGCGACATGGGTATGGAAAATACATACTGCATGGTCATCAGGGATTTCTTTTATTTTATCAGGGAAACTTTCGACTCCGTCTCCTTGGATAAAATCAATCTCGACTTCTTTAGTCATTTTAGCTGCAGAGGTAAACAATTCTCTTCTTTCAGAGTGTTCCGGCCAGATCAGGGCTAATAGCCATGGATGGTCTTGTTCGGTATTTATATGCAAATCAAATCCTGTTCTGGAGGCTACAGGCGGCGGGGCAGACTGAAGTTTTGGTAAGTTGTCTCCTTTTATTTCAGAAGCAATCAATACATCCGATGTTGATGACCCGTACAGCTTTTCGTCCGATCCATATTTGTAGCGATACCTGTCCCAGGCCAGCTGCAATCCTGCACTCGTCCCTATTTCAATCAGTGCCAGGGGTTTCATTGTTCTTTCATATATATAGCAGAATGCAGGATACAGATAAGAGCATCTTCTTACTTCGTTGGTTTGGACAAGTTTGGTTTTCAATATGTGTGTCAATTGAGTTTTATACTGCAGGCAGAAGTCTTTGAAGTGTGAGAAGGATTCTGTGATGGGTAAGGGTCCTTGCACCAAGCTGGGATAGTAGTTTCGTAACGGATGGGATGGATCGTTCATTAATATGAAATGCACCCCGCCGAATAACAGATTTGGAACAGGCTGGCCTTCCCTGCAGAATGTGCATATTTCGAGAAGCTCATCATCATTTGCTATCTGGCAGGAAAGGTACTCATAGAGAGGGCTCGATTGATGGCATTCCAGTTCTGCAAAGGTTTTAAATCGTTGTGATAATAATTGTTTATTCATTGGATATGCCTCCCTAAAATCGTCACGATTCTGTTCTGGATCTCTTGTTGATCCAAGTATTGGAAAAGTCCGATACCGTTCCCCCAAGGATCCTTGAAAGTCGCCCACTTGACGGGAACCTCCTCTCTTGAGTGAATACAGAAGTCCTCAACCTCCAACAATCCCATCAATCGTTCTTTTTCTGCTTCCAGGTCAGCTACACCTAACCGGATGGGGCCGCTGCCCGGGGCAGGGCTGCCCTCTGCTACCTGAAGCCAGCATCCCGGAAGCAGTTCCCACTCGGCAAATCCATCATGGGGCACAAAGTCAGGTCCTCTGCTCAATAGCGTTTCATACCATGATTGTCCTTCTTTCATATTTGGAACACGTACTTGAATAGTCATTTCATAAATCATTTATAAGCTCCTTTCCATCATGTGAAAATGAGAGAACCAAGTGGCCACACATCGTTCTCTCTTATTTGATAATGTATCGACAACGGATTAAAACGCCCAGTTGCCATTCCTGAAGATCGCTATTTTACTGCCGTCCCGAAGGATTCCATCTATATTCATATGAGAAGAACCGATCATAAAGTCTTCATGAACAATACTTTCATTCAAGCCCTTCTCTTCCTTTTCTTCATCCGATAGAATATTCCCATCTTTGATACATGTAGGGTAGGCAGAACCGATTGCTAAATGATTGGAGGCATTTTCATCAAATAAAGTATTGAAGAAGAGAATGCCTGTATCAGAAATTGGTGACTTATCAGGTACCAGTGCGACTTCACCTAAGTATGAGGCTCCTTCGTCCGTCTCGATCATTTTTTCTAGTACATCCAACCCTTTTCCGGCATCCAGTTCAACAATTTTCCCTTCTTTAAAGGTCAGGGAGAAATCCTCTATCACATTGCCGTTATACGCAAGGGGCTTAGTGCTCCTTACAGTGCCGTTAACGCCTTTTCTCACAGGAACGGTATAAACCTCTTCTGTCGGCATATTGGCGATAAAATCGGTTCCACCCGGAGTTTTACTTGCCCCTGTCAGCCACAGGTGATCTTCATGCAGCTCAATGGTCAGGTCTGTCCCATCTGCTTTGTAGTGGAGCTCTTTTAATTTCATTTTATTAAGTTCGCTGGCTTTCTTTTTCAACGTAACGATATGATTTCGCCATTCTGTTACCGGATCTTCACAGCCAATTCGGACAGCTGTAAAAATACGCTCCCATAATGCTTCCATCTGTTTTTCCTTCTCGAGCTGTGGAAAAACTTTGGCTGCCCACTTTTGTGACGGCATCGCGATAATCGACCAGCTGATTGAATCTGTATCAATTGCTTCAAAGAACCGATCAAGGGCCAATCCTTTCGCTTTTTCAAAGTCTTGGATTCGACCCGGATTTATTCCTTTCAATAAGTCGGGATCATGTGACTCAACTTGAAGAAATGCCCCTTTCCGGTCGACTACCCATTCATGAGCATCAGACAGCCATATAGGAAATTCCTGAAATGTTTCATCCGGCGCCAGCTCATAATGGGTCCGGATGATTTCTTCATCTTCCCACTGGACGTGGACGCTTTTAGCCCCAGCCAGATATGCTGTCTTACAATCTTTCTTACGAGCTCTTCCGTACCAAGCGGTGCAGCCACCCATAAATCCTGTCCCTCTTGAACATTTACACCGACTTTGACGGCGAGCTCCGCATATTGATCAAGCTTATGTTGAAATTCTTTATGTACACTCATTTTATTACTCCTTTTCCATTAATCTCTCAATATACTCTTTCATCTTCTCGGTTGTCACCTCGAATGGTTCATCGGGTTCCCAGATTGACTCGTCTTCTTGATAAAATTCAGCAAAATCCTGACCTTTGTATCTCGGTATTACATGCATATGATAATGAGTCAGATCGCTAAAGATCCCTCCGTTTTGGCAAATCGTAATACCATCAGGATTATAAAGTGCCTGTATGGTCTTAGATATAATCTGGATGGCTTTCATGACAGACAAGTTCAGCTCTTCATTGAACTCCACCCCTTCTTCAACATGTTGTTTTGGCAGGATCATGACGTGCCCCGTATTGTATGGTTCATGATCCAGTATGCAGCTCAAAAGAGAATTTTCATGAACCAGATAAACCTTTTCCTCTTTATTGGCAAGCCGGCAGCCAAGGCAGCTGTGATTGCTCATTTTTCTACCTCCTCAGTGCTTAAAGGATATTCTTAGTTTTAATCGAATATATAGTATTCAGAAACCTATTGTTTCTACTATCATAACATTTTAAGGAAAGAAGGGTAGTAAATAATGGAAGTATTGCGCTTGGACAGGTCGCATGCAAAGGCCTATCTTCAATTGAGACTGGAAGCACTTCAAACAAACCCGGAGGCATTCGGGGCAAGTTACGAAGAGACCATTTCCAGAAAGAAGCCAGTAGAACATACAGCAGCGAGACTCGATCAGCGGGAGAATTATACATATGGTGCGTTTGTTCATGATAAGCTGATCGGAATGTTGGTCTTAGTACCTGAAACCGCAAAAAAAATGAAACATAAGGCTTCTATTTTCGGGATGTATGTAACTCCAGAACAAAGGGGGAATGGGGTTGCAAGGGGACTGATGGAAAAAGCGATATGTAAAGCCAGAGAGCTCGAAGAACTTGAACAGATAAATCTGACCGTCGTAACGGCAAACGATTCAGCTAAAGGACTATATCAATCAATGGGTTTTACTTCTTTCGGTTTGGAAAAAAGAGCACTTAAATACAAGGGAGAATATATTGACGAAGAATATATGGTTCTATTTTTATAGGTTAAAAAAAGAACGAAGAATGAACAGGGTTCTTCGTTCTTTTAATAACATCAGATTAATCTTCAGGATTGACTATGGCATAATGCTGATGATCTTCCCATTTTCCGTTGATTTTTACATTTTTGATGAAGATTCCTTCTTTATGAAAGCGGGCTTTCTCTAATACCCTCATCGAAGCGATATTATGAAGCATGACTCCCGCTTCCACTCGGTGAAGATTCAATTCTTTAAAAGCATAATCAACAACCAGCTGCACAGCCTCTGTTGTATACCCCTTCCCATTTTGCTTTTTTGAAACAGAATAGCCTATATAGCAGCACTGAAGGGGTCCCCTTATCACGTCAGAAAGAGAAATGTTACCGATTAATTCGTCTGTATCGTTATGAAATATCCCAAAAGCATAGTACTCATCGTTTTCCATCCTCTTTTTTGTACGCTCCACCCGGTCTTTTTGAGATTGAAGTGTGTAAAAATCATCCTTCATCAATGGTGAGAAATCTTTGAAAAATTCTCTGTTTTCAAGCTCGAATGCCAGCATCGCTTCCGCATCAGCAAGCGTATAAGGTCTTATATAGATGTTCTTTCCTTCTCTTTTCATTTTTTCCTTCTCCCTTTGTCTGTATTTCACCGTCAGTTCCTCATAACCTTCACTTTCTGGTAATAGGGTTTCAGAAGACGGCAAATGTTTTCTTTATCGTTTATTTCAAATTGATGGTTCCATTTAAACATCTTCATCAACATTGGAAGCGTTTGTTTGTAGTTCCCTTTTTTAAGACCCGTCTTTTCTTCGATGAACCGCTTGATAATGCGGAATATGCGTTTCGGTTTAGGGGTATCAAGAAAGATGATAAGGTCCGATTGGACAAGGCTTTCCAACATCCATCCCTGATGGTGGACTCCTTCTACAATCCAGGAATCGGTTCTCACAATAGCATGGACCATGGCCATTCTCTCTTCTTCCGGCCTCCGCCGGTCCCCTTTTTCTCTCCGCTCCCACATGATATTATCAAGTTCATAATATGGAATCTTCATATTTTGGGATATCTGTCTTGCAAAGGTGGATTTACCGCTTCCGACAGAGCCGATGATATGAATTTTCCTGGCACTAATCTTCTTATCTTTCCCGCATATCTTCTTCAAGTCAGTTTGCACCTAACCACATCCAGTCAAAATATCCCTCTCCTACCATTCTAGATAATACATAAAGAATCCTTCATGAAATTGGAACTCACTGGCAGGAGATTAGAGATTTTTGATATAATACGAGAGTCTGGAGGTTAGTTAATGAAAAAAATCAAACAAAACAGGTTCATTTTTTACTTGTTTTCCTTTACAGCCATTATCAATTTCTTTGTGTTTATTCTTGATCCAAAGTCGATCAGGTATTTGTTTATCAGTATCATTTTCTTTATGAATGCATGTCTTTATTTTATTTACAGCAGAAAAGCTGAGAGCCATTATTGGAAACGCTGGAGGAAAATCAGGGTAAGAGGGAAATGGTATTATTCAGCAGGGTATGGGATGCTGCTCGTGGGGGTATTATTCAGTATCATACTGTCTATCATAATCAGCAATAATTATGTGTGGATCATACTTGCTTCATTGATAGGAGGCTTGATCTGGGGGCTAATGATGTGGATGATCAACGAAAAAGGATATAAATCTATGTTTAGTGATTGATTCTGAATCCTTGGCAAAAAGAAAAACGCTGCAACTGATTTTGATAACGGGGCATTCCTATAAAAAACATTGGAAAAAGGGAAGCAAACCCTTTTTATTGGATATGACAAGCTTTTTAAGAGATTCGGGTTCTAACCGAAACTGCACTAAAATGAAGCGTTACAGAACTTTCTGTTACGCTTCATTTTAGTGTTTTTTTCAATCTGTCTAACGTGTTAGTTTAATCTCTAAAGTGAAAGATGTGAAAATTAATTATATTAAACTAAAACAGGTTTGTAATTTTTGAATGCATAGGGTGCGTTACCCTTTATAGAGTGACTAAAGATATAAATAAAGGGAAATTTTACCGTTAATTTGCTGAAGCTCGCTTGGATAGGGGTAATTAAGGGTAAAATTTCCTTCTAATCTTGCACAGATCCCCAATTTTAATGTTATTCAAATAAATAGAAGTACATTCTACCTTTATTTTAACTGCTTTCCGTTCCATTTCTTTATTAAGGGAAGTTTCTCCCCTTATGGAATCAACAAATGTTACTGTTCTTCCATTTGGCTCGATTGGGTCCCTCGGGTAAGATTAGCTGTAAATGCATCTGCAATGACTACCACATTTTGCGCTGAAGATTGCAATTTTGTACTCCAAAACAGAACCCGTTATGCAACTGAGCGTTTTTTGTTTTAAAAAAAGTTGTTAAAAGGAGTAAAATGCAGTGCAGGACAGTCCATTGCGGCATGGCCAATGGTTCACTTTGTCAACCAATGGAGTGTCCTACTTAAAGATTTGTTTTATAACACCCTTGCCTTCTGCAACTTCTACTTCCGCATACGCACCGTTAATGAGTGTCAACTGGGGCGGCTGATGCCCGCAATCAATATCAAAGATAACCGGCACACCCAGTTCTTCAGATATTTCTTTATAGACATCTTCCGGAGTGTACCCATTGATAGGTGTATTTGCAGCACTTCTGCCGAACATGATCCCCGAACAGAGATCGAACCATCCTGCCAGTTTCATATGAAGGAGGGAGCGGCGGAGTCCAGTGGCAGTTAATTCGCAGTTTTCAAAATACCATAAAATCGGTTCGCTGCCTAAATATCTTTTTTGGAAGGCAGCTACATCTCCATACGGGGTGCCTGCCAGATGGTGGATGATATCGATGCAGCCACCGAGCAACCGGCCTTGAAGCTTTACGCTCTTATTCAATAATGTTTTCCATTCTGTTTCCTCCGTTAAATGAAATACACAGGGAGATGCGTACTCATGATTCCATTTTTCCTGGTACTTTTCTGAAGATCTTTGAACTACCGCCTCTCCAGGTTTTACAGCCAATACTCTTTCCCACATCGAAGTCGTGTCATCCCAATATTCACCCCTGAGATCGACGAAGTTCGTGCCATGGGCAGTGGCGATGCCTGTATTCAGAGTAATTGAGAATAATAGGGCACTGATGTCTGAATAACCTAATACCCATTTACACTTCATTTTTTCAAAATCAAGGAACTGAAGAATTTCCAGTAATAACTCGCCTCCCCACGGAGGTATGATGATTTCTATGGAATCATCAGTCATCATTTTCATGAACTCGGCCGCTCTGATTTCCGCACCCGCGGACCGTACTTTCTCTTGAGTCCAGGCAGTATCACCCAATGATACAGCAAAACCTTTGTCTTTAAGGCGGTCCGCAGATTGATTAAGTAAGTGATGAAGGCCCGAAGGCACCCCTGAAGACGGAGCCGTAACGCCTATTTTTGCATGCTTGTTTAAGAAAGGATAATGGATCATTTATTCATACCCCCCAGGTTGTTTTTAGTATTTTAACAGATTGATGGGTTAGAAAAAAGAATTTTTTTCCATTCAAGTCTGCTTCATCTTTCTTAGCTATGCTCGTCCTTAGAAATGAAATCAAATTGCTCAGGAATAAAAGAATTCTCAGCGCACTCAACTTGATTCTCTTCTTTTGAGGTTTTTCGTATTCTATGAACTTCAGTATTCATTAATCCCTCAATACACTTGGTGATACCATTGAGTAATAGAATCGTAACGGCAAAGCACAGCATCGGTCCCATGAAGATCCACCAAGAGAGGCCCAGCTCCTTATAGCTTGTTCCCATCAAACCTGACCATTCCTGAATGATCGGTTTAGGGGGATCGCAGAATGGTTCATAGCAAACATCGGTACCTCCGAAATAAAGGGTGAAGAATCCCAAATGGGCGATGACGAGCAATATTTGGATGACAATCTTAGGATAAATCACAAACAGCCGCATTTTTAAGTGTGGCATCAAATGCTTGTAAAAAATAAAAAAAGAACCACCGCCCAGGACTCTTGCTGAAGTGACGAACTCTTCGGAAAGAATTTGTTCCGTTTCGTTTGATATGAGAATGGCTGTAGTGGGGGTAACGATAACAGCCAGCACCAGTATCTCAATGATCATTCTTTCAGGAAGCGTTGTAGTAAACCCTTCGACTGGTTCCCATATGACGGGATACAGGATGTTGTAAGCGATGATGGATTGTGGAATAAAGTAAAACGATGTAAAGAATTTATGGGAAACAGCTTTTATTTTCAGTTTGGTAAATCCCCCGAACACCCCTATCCCAAACGAAAGACCAAAACTTATAAGAGAAATCAGGATGGCTGCCCCCAGTGTGACCCCGGCACCTTCAAGAAGTTTATACCCCATATGAAACCCGTCCCGGTCCGTTCCAAAAGGGATTTGCAGTGATGGGGGGAATGGTGCACTGCCGCTGATTTTTCCATTCTCATCATAATCCAGCACGGTTTGGGGAATTTCTTTTTCAGCTCCGGTATTATAAAGCAGGCTCGACATAATCAAGAGAAGGATCAAACTTGAAAATAGTATGGTCCCTGCCCAATAAAATGTACGGATTGTCACAGTCCCATCTCCTTTCCTGTCTTCCTGTATATGATAAGCTGCAAGATTTTCAGCAGTATGTACAAAGGAAGAAACAAAAGAATGGAGGTTATTGCAAAGATTGATGGAGTATTATAGGTAAATAAGAAAGAAGTGACACCAAATACATTAAAAAGGTATTCCAAAATCAATAGATTCGATATCATCATCCAAGCAATCTGCTTTCCGTGATGGGTGAGGCTGATGAGGACATTCCTCATCATATGGATAAACAAGATGATATAGCCGGGAAGTCCCTTGCTTCTCGCCAGCTCCACATACGGTTTCCCTTCCTCTTCCTTAAGAAATTGGACCATATTACTGAAAAAGAAAAAGGCAGGCAGAACACTCAAGGTAACGGCAGGCAATAGAATGACCTGGTTCTCCCCGACTGAAGCAAGGTCGATAAGGAGAATTCCGGTTTTCTTAAAGAACCAGACGATCAACAATTGAATAAGGACAATAATAAAGATATCGGGTAAGGAGCCAATTAAAAACGAAATGATCTTTATTGCATTCTTAAAAACTTTATTAAAAGAAAAATAAAAAATTAACAGGATAATAGAAGCAGCCAATGCAAAAATTAATGAAATAAAAAAGATGCGCGCACTGCTCCAAAAAGCCAGCAGCAAAATAGGAAACAAATTTCTCTCTATATCTGATATGGGATTGATATATACAAGGTCTAAAGGCGAAAGCAGATCTGAGAACACTTCCCCTACTTGTCTTATATAAGTCACTATTGAAAGAGACTGATTCTCTAATAGTGCTGAAGTGGAACTTACAAAAATGATTCCCGTCATGATCAATAGGATTTCACCAGCCATTAGGAGTAATTTCTTTGTCATGTCCCCTCCCCTTTCTCTACAAACGGCTATCTCTACTAAATAATGGTAACATTTTACTTTTAATTAGCAATAGTTTTTTACAATTGTGTGACTTGAAGATTCATTCCTGTGATAGTGATTTTCTATGTTAAAATAGTTTAGTTGTGAAAAATGCATTTGGAGGTACTGGTTTGAAAAGAGTAAGATTACATCAGAAATTATCAATAACGATTATTTCATTCATGGCGTTATCCTCCTTTGGATCTGTAGTCCACGGAGAGTCAAAAGCAAAGATCAATGCTGATGCTGCTATCTTAGTGAATGCAGATACTGGCAAGATAGTAGACAAGTATAATGAAGATGAATTGCTCGGCATTGCTTCCATGACAAAAATGATGACGGAATACCTTGTACTTGAAGCAATTGATAAAGGGAAAATCAAATGGAGTGATACTTACACCGTCAGTGATAAAGTATATCAATTGGCAAATGCACCGGGCCTAAGCAACGTGCCGCTCCGTGCAGACGAAAAGTATTCAATAAAAGAGTTATACGAGGCGATGGTCATCAAGTCAGGGAACGGTGCGGCTATCGCTCTATCGGAAGTGGTTGCGGGAAGTGAAGGGGAATTTGTTAAGCAGATGAATGCCAAGGCAAAGGATCTTGGAATGGAACGTTTCCAATTCGTCAATTCCAGTGGTTTGAGTAACTACGATATGCTCGGCATGCATCCGGAAGGAACAGATGTGAATGATGAAAACATGGTGTCGGCAGAAGACATGGCGACGTTGGCCTATTATTTAATAAAAGATTATCCTGAAGTCTTGAAAACATCTGGTGCGAACTACAAATACTTTAGAAAAGGCACAGATGAAGAGTATTTAATGAAAAACACGAATGCGATGCTGAAAGACCGTGCACACTTTTATGAAGGAGCAGATGGACTTAAAACAGGGACGACCCCCTTTGCAGGGTCCACATTTACCGGGACGGCTGAACGTGATGGTGTAAGGTATATCAGTGTCATTCTTGATGCAAAAGATCAGTACGGTCAGCCTAGCAGTGCTGAACGCTTCATTCAAACAGGGGCGCTTCTGGATTATGGATTCACACAAGTCCAAACAGCTCAGTTCAGCTTGGATGATGCTGTAAAGAAAAAAACACTCCCCGTAAAAGACGGGAAAGAGTTTGAAGTAGAGATGGCTGTTGATAAGCCTTTAAAAGTTCGTATCCCTAAAGATGAGATCAGTAATGTAAACGTGAGATTCAATGTAGATAAGGGAAAACTAAATAAAAACGGAGAACTTCAGGCTCCAATTGAAAAAGGCGAAAAGATCGGTGAACTCGTTCTTGTAAATAAAAAAAAGGATGAGTACATTTTAGACGAACTGGAAAAAGAAACGAAGGTTGATGTATACGCTGACTCCTCAGTAGAGAAAGCAAACTGGTTTGTCAGAAGTGCTCGAAATATCGGGGAGTTTTTTGGAAAGTTATTTTAATGGCTGGGCGGAATGGTCTAACTGTTGTCATCTGTTTACGAGCAACGTAATGAAGCTGCAGTATCTATTGGTGATTTTACATTTTCAGATGAAAACAGTTGATTTCTTTACCGATTAGTGACAAGCTTACTAGGTCAGTATTTTATGAAGAAGGTGAAAAGATGATTGAAGTAAAGCTATCCTCACTGAGTGACGGTGACTTAAATAGAGGTGTATTTGCCAAGAGGGATATCTCCAAGGGGGAACTGGTACATGAAGCTCCTGTAATCCCTTACCCGAATGAAGAACACGAACATATCGAAAAGACATTTTTGGCAGACTATGTTTTTGAGTATGGAATTAATCACACGGCCCTTTTATTGGGCTATGGTATGCTGTTCAACCATTCATATACCCCTAATACGATTTATGAGATTAACTTTGATAATCATACGTTTGATTTTTACGCTTATAAGGACATCAAAGCGGGAGAAGAACTCCTCATCAATTACAACGGCGAAGTCGATAACGATGATCCTCTTTGGTTTAACAAAGACGACCAGGCAGAAGATTAAATAATTTAACACATTAACGCGTCGAGGGACGGGCCTTTAGCATGCTAAAGGCCCGTCCCTTGTTTTGTTATTCCTTCTCCCCCAGCTTTTCAAGAATTCGCCGTTTTCTATAAAGCATCCGCCCGGCCTCTCCTATGTCATGCATCATGGATTTGTTGATATATGAGCCGAAAAGGATTTCTGCAATCGGTATCATTTGAAATAATTTTTTCCACCCAAAGTTATCACGGAAACTGACCATCACCTCTCTCCATCCCTGGAGCTGAGAAATCGTTTGGTCTCTTTTGTCAGTAGATGCTTGATTAAAATCCGCGAGCTCCTGCAGGATGGCCTGTTTGCCGACGATATCTGAAGAAACGAATTGAAGACATTTAATAATGAAGACCCTTTCACTCTGCTCATTCGGATCATACCCATAACTTAAAGCAATTTCCTGCAGGGTTTTAAGAGATATCCCTAAAATAAATGGAATATCGATACTTAACGTGAGAAAGCCGCCGATGCCGGTAGTGGCACCTTGTGTCATCGCCAATTTCTTCCTGGAGTTGACAATCGCTTCACTGATGTCATCCATTACGGGCAATGGCAGCTCTTTTACTGACTCGATTACCATTTCTTCATTACCCGTATGATTCTTTATTCTTCTCAACACTTCTTTTTCGCTTGTAAGATAGCTCCCGCCTTTTTGTATGAAGGTTCCGATTTCATCGAGAGCCTGCCCCACTTTTTTATGGACCATTTTTGGGGTGATGCGATCTAGAATCATGAAAGGCACCCTTCCGATTTTCTCCCAAAACCACAGTCCCTTCTGGTCTTTCTCCCACTTTGTAACGACTTCAAGCTCTTGAAGCAGATACGATTTCGTTTCCTGTAGATTCATATGTATATTCTCCCTACTTCTTCTATTCAAAAAAATAACAGGCAGTCGAATGCCTGTTATTTTTTATCTGTTTATTTTCTCGCAAATAATAAAAGTTAGTCAGCAATTCTATGATTGCAATGCGTCTTCTGAAGCATGTTCCAAGATATCAACTTTGATCGTCCGGACCCTCCGGTTATCTACTTCGTCCACGGTGATCTTCAAATGTTCGTATTCAAAGCTTTCACCTTCAGTAGGGATATCCTCAAAGCTTTCCACTACCCATCCGCCAAGAGTGTGATATGAACTTTCGGGTTCGGGTACATTCAATAATTCCGTAAAATCATCAAGTTGGAATTGCGAATCGAATTTATACTGGTTTTCATTGACCTTTGTCATTGAATGAATCTTTTCATCCTGTTCATCCCAGATTTCCCCTACTATTTCTTCCAGGATATCCTCAAGCGTAATAAGTCCTGTGGTTCCGCCGAATTCATCAACTACAATCGCCATATGGACCTTGTCTTTTTGTAATTTTGAAAGCAATGATGAAATCTTCGCAGATTCGAAAACAAACATCGGTTCCCGGATCAATTCCCGAATATTGACTTCACCGAATTTTAATAAATGAGTGAAGAATTCTTTTTCTGAAAGGATTCCGATAATATTATCGATATGATCCTCGTAAACAGGTATACGGGAAAATCTTTCTTCAAAGAACATTTCTTTAATTTCTTCTATTGATTGATTCACTTCTACTGCCATCACATCAATTCGCGGTGTTAAAACTTCAGATGCGATAATATCATCAAAATCCATCGAGCGATGAATTAATTCTCTTTCTTCTTTGTCAATTACGCCTTCTTCTTGGCTGATATCAAGCATTGCCTTTAATTCTTCCTCTGTCACAGAAGGCATCCCATCATCTTTAGAAAACAGCTTGGAAACCAGTTCCTTCAGCTTAAGGAACAGGAAATTAATCGGTGTAAGAATTTTGATCAAAAGATAAAGAATTCCGGAAATCGTTAAAGCCCAGCCTTCTGCATTTTCTTTTGCCAATGATTTAGGAAGGATTTCCCCGAAGATCAGGATGACGATGGTCATAACAAATGTACTGATGACCAAGCCGGTATTACCTCCGACCAGTTTAGCGGCTATGCTGGCAGAAATGCTTGCTGCCGCAATATTAACGATGTTATTTCCGATTAGTATGGTTGAAAGGGCGTTATCAAAGTTTTCGGCTATATAGACAGCTTTTTTACTTCCTCTTACCCCGTCACCTTCAAAGTTCTTCAACCTGATCTTATTCACACTTGAATAAGCAGTCTCTGCCGATGAGAAAAAGGCAGAAAGCAGAATTAACACTCCCAATGAAATCAATGAATACAGTGGTATATCGTCCAAAAAAACGTCACTCTCCTAAAGATGTTTATCTATATAGACTGTTTGAAGATTCAAACAGAAAAAACCGCAGCAATTGAAAAATGCCAAAACCGATGTGGGCATTTGGCTGAGAAAAAATCCTCTCAGTAACTATACACTTTTTTTAGAAAAGCGTATAGTATCCTGATATTTTCAAGAAAGCAGCATCCTAAACAAAAAGCGTCTCCTCCTTCACTTTACTGCTCTTTCTCTTGATCAAGAGAAACAATCCCTGGAGTGGCACCTTCCACCACCCCGACTCCACCTATGATTTCACCATTGAGTTCATAAATTGCTGCCTGTAAATCATGCTCTCCATTGAATTTTTCCTTTAAATCATAGTGAGTGACCGTAATTTCCTTCCCTTCATACAGACTGATATCAAAGCCAGCCTTTCTCATATTCATGGCGTTCATTGGTTCTATATCATCAACTACTAAAGTATCCTTTGCATCTTGAGACTGTATATTCCATCCGTTCTCTTCTATAAACTCCTCGTGTTCATCAGGAATTTCATCCCCGCACGCGGTAAGCAGTATACTCATAAAAATTATTATAAAAATAGGCGGCTTCATGTAATCAATCCTTTCTTAAGTGAATTGTAATAATTCGTAAATAACACTGATAAATCAGTTACATTACTCTACCCATATTTACTAATACTTAACATTATTTTCAAGATGGATATATGTAAGTCAGATTCTTAAGAGTGCTCCATTTTTACAGTAATTTTGTGAATTCAGCGTACAAAAAAAGATGCATGATAAATTTTCATGCACCCCGGATATTACTGACCGCCGCCAAACCAGCTGCTGGCTTTGATTCTTTCTTCTTCTTGTATTTGTCGCTCATTTGCATCAGGATCCTGGAAGGTTGAGCTTCTTCGTTTCAACATCGCGCTTACTATACCGAAAAAAATGGCTATTCCAATGATGAACCACAGCATGTTATCCCCTCCTCTGAACGAGTAAGTTTTCTGAATTGTATTCTCTATAGTATATACGTGTTAGTGGCAGAAAAATTTCATTAAATAATCTTGCCCTTTTATACAGCAAAAACTTTTGGGAATAAAAAAAAGCAGCCCGAAACTTCATATTTTTATTCGTCAGATGTTTCTTGAGTTTCTTCTTCTGGTTCACTTTCAGCGTCTTCCAGAGTTCGAACTTCACCTTCAACAGATGTATCTAATAATCCTTGTTTTTCTGCCTCTATTTTAAGTTCGAAATATTTGTCCATTACGCGTTTGGCAATAATTTTGTTTACATATGGATCCTTGTCTTGGTGTGAGTAAGGTAAAACTACAGAAAAAGCAACCTCAGGATTATCATAAGGTGCATATCCAATAAGTGTAGTATTATAGGTTTCAACACTTTTCCCTATTTCAGGATTGAAATAAAACGCCTCTGCAGTTCCTGATTTTGCTGCAGCATCATACGGGGCATTAATAAATTCTCTTGCCGTACCGTTATGACCGTGAGCAACTCGGTAAAAACCTGTTCTTACTTGATTGATTTCTTCTCTAGATACATCAATCCTATTTAAAATCTTTGGCTCCCTTTCATACACAATGGGCCCTATCGTCCCTTTATTATGATTTGGTTCACGAATTTCTTTCATAATATGAGGTTGTATTCGGTAACCCTTATTAGCTACAACTGAGGCATATTGCACTAATTGCATTGGTGTATATAAATCGTACTGACCAATGGCAAAGTCCATTAATTTTCCAGGTATCTTTTCTGAACCTTCAAAACCATCTGCTTCACCTGGAAGATCAAGTCCAGTCTTCACCCCTAACCCAAATTGATTAAAATGATTTCTTAAAGTGTCAAATGCTTTAACATCATAGTCTAATGGTTGATTTCGAACATAATGTGCATTGGCGATCTTTAAAGCAATTTTAAACATATAGGCGTTTGATGATATTTCAAGAGCTTGAATATCATTTAAATAGATTGGACCCCTTGATAAGTTGAACCAAGACCTTTTAGGAGGAGTGTCCTTGATTTTGATTTCTTCATCTAGGATAACTTCTCCCACACGTATTTTCTCAGTCATATATCCTGTTAGTACAGTAGCACCTTTTACCGCTGAGCCTACTGCATATTCTGAAGTGAAAGTTCCTAAAGCATCATCTTGCAATACTGTTCTACCCTCGGAATCCTTAGAGTATTTCTTACCTACCATCGAAAGGATCTCGCCTGTGTGCGGGTTCATCATAATTACATATGCCCGGTCTAAGTACGGTGATTCCCAATATTTCGCGGCCTGCTTACCTAACTCCTCTTCAACAATCTTCTCAACTTCCTTCTGCAATTTCATATCAATGGTCAGTACGACATCTTTCCCGCTCTGACCCTCTTTCAGTAGCTGTTCTTCCAAGACACTTCCTTTTTTCGTGACGTATTCAATCTCTTCTTTCTGCCCCTTTAAAACATCTTCATACTGCGCTTCCACATAGCTCGTACCCACCCTGTCGTTCAAAGCGTATCCTTTAGCTGTATAAGAGTTTACTAGTTCACTTGGAAGGCCCTCTTTGGAAGATGAGACTTTTCCAAGAATCGAACGAAGTGTATCATCCCCGACATATCTTCTCTTCCAGTCGGTTGTGACATTCACTCCAGGCATTTTGGCCAGATTTTCATTAACCCTTGCCATCTCTTCAGTGGTGACACCCTCATTTTTTACGATTTGGGGGGATAATGCATAGCCGGTATTGAATTCCCTGAATATAGCCAGTACTTCAAGCTCATCTTTGTTGAAGGAGTGGATGTTTTCTTCAGTGATGCGGTCCAGCTGCATTTGATAGACCTTTTTATTGACATCATCCTTAGTTAAGTCTTTGTTATCTTGCAGTCTCTTAATCTCATCATTTGAGACCAGTTTTTCTGCTTCATCCGGATGAGTGAGCAGCCAGAAATCCTTCCTGTCACGATCAGTGATTTTATCAGGATCCATCTTTATCAGCTGAGCCAGTTTTCGGGCAACCTTCAGCATCTCGTCTGGCTTTGTGGATTGTGTCCTCGTATAGGTAATGGCATTCAACGGTACATTATCAACAATGACATTACGGTAACGGTCATAAATTTTGCCCCTTGGAGGACTGCCGTTATTTGCTTTGACATTCTCCGTGCGCTGAACCTCTTTCAAATAGTCATTGCCGTGTACGATTTGGACGATTCCGAGTCGCAAAATCAGCAGAGTGAATAACATGAATACAGCAAAAAACATGATATTCATTCTGAATGGAAGTGTATTTTTCTTTTTTTTATTCTGTTTTTTCCCCTTCAATAATAAAACTCCCCTAGTCTGTTAATTGTATAAATCCCTGCCATCATTGTACCTAATATCGAGCCATTTTTCTACCTTGTTTTACCATTATTGGTTGTGATTATAAATAGTTGTAAGGATAAGTAAATTATTAAATAGGGGTTTAATACGATTCATCACTTTCCGCAAAATTTGTCGACAATGGAGGCTGGACAGTACACGTTCTTTCTCTTACAATAAGATTTGAATTTGAGTGGAAACTTTTAAAAAATGAAACCAAAACTCTCCAAGCAGAATTGGTAACTAGATGATTGAGAGGTTGATTTGCTTTTATGTTTAGTAAACTGATGTGCAGATTCGGTATTGGATCTACTAAAATTGATTTGGTTTTAAACAAAAAAGATTACCGCCCTGGTGAAGTGATACAAGGCGAATACGAAATTATTGGGGGACGAATCGAGCAGAAGTTAAAGCGTATTGAAACGGAGCTTCTTCAATATGATTACAACAAAGACCGGTCATCTGTCCTTCATCACAATACCATCTTAAGTTCCTCGACGATGAAGGCAAATGAACTTAAAAAAATCAGTTTTTCATGCAGATTAGCGGATTCATATCCTCCAAGCAGTGAATCAATCTCTTATAAGCTCGTCACCCGACTCGTTTTTGATGATGGCATTAACAGGGTTGACCATGATGATTTCCGTATAATAGCTTAGCAGTTTAAAATACAAGGTTCATAGAAAAACGTTCAGTCCTGAACGTTTTTCTTGTGTCTATTTTTTTCTGAATAATGCTGCAAGTAATTCGGATGTTCCAAACATCTCCCCGGAGTCATCCTGATCTTTCATATTCCTTATTTCAAGAGATTCAAAGTCCGAAAAAATATTTTCTAATCGAGTCTTGTCGTACCCTAATCCGCCTTGAAGGGATCCTGTCCTGTACACTTCCCAATCAGAAATGATAGATCCTCCCAGTTTACCCCCTTTTATAAAAGTAGTGAGGGCAAAATGACCGCCCGGCTTCAAGGCCTTGTTAACCAATTGAACATAGCTCAATCTGCGGTGAGGAGCAATATGGTGGAAACATCCTGAATCGTAGACAAGATCATACCCGCCTTCATCAAGGTCTAAGCTGAAAATATTATTATGTATGAAATTAATTGAAACACCGCTTCCTTCTGCACGTTCTTTTGCCCATTGAAGAGACGTTTCCGAAATATCCACAGCATCCACTTCCCATCCATTTCTGGCGAGATGAATGGCATTTCTTCCAGGACCGCAGCCTAATTCCAAAGCCTTCCCCGAAGTTAATGATCCTTTGCTTAGATAAGAAACTAAATTTTCATCAGGTACATTTTTGAAAAACGGAATTTTCTTTTCTCGATCTCGATAAAAATCTGTCCAGAAATCGCCGGGTTCTCTTAGAAAAGAGTCGAGCATTTCAAATAATTCCTCTTCATTATTAATCGTTTCTTTCATACACTTCCCCCTTCCTGGTATAACTCAATTTTATCTCTTCTGCCAAGAAATTGGGTTACCACCATCTTACAAATATGTTAATTAGGGAAATGTTTTCCATTTCAATCAGTGCTAAATCACAAGCGAGAAGACGTCCCTCTCCCTGTATGGGCAGTCGAACCCAGGGTTACATACTCTCCTGCATAAACACCCTTAAACCCCTTATGATGCATTTTGAGGGCATTCAGTTTGAGTGAATCCACTGAATGCCTGCAGTTACATTACAAATATTTCATTAATATTACAAAAATATTGATCTATTACTAAAGAACCTGTTCACCATAAAAATGAGCGGGTTCTTAATATGTAATCCGTGAAAACGTTTTTCATCATAAAGTTCACATAAGCGTCTATTGCTGCCTATTCTAAATAACCTACTGCAAGCACACTGAATATGCATCCCAAAAGGACAAATAGAGTGGTCACTTTATTCACCTCACATCCCATTTACTTTTTCTCACTTGTGATGTAATGCTTCCCTAGTGAAAACCCATCGAACAGCCGCCCGCCATGAGGACGTAACACTGAATCCACGAGGGATATGACAAGCTGTTTATCTCCTGTTTTATAAAAGTATTCAAAGCTGTTTACAAATTCCTTTGCAAAGTCACTATCATATTCTTTCAGAGCACGCACTATCCATTTGGAAGAACCTATCCATTTTTTGTTGGTCCTTAATACAAATTCATGCAGTGATTCAGCAAGGCTCCCCGCAATGAAGATTGTTTCTCCGTGCTGGGTGCTTCCGGAAAAATCCTCAAGCAAATCGGTTAGGAAATATCTTTTCATGCGTATAGCCGATGAATTCCATTCCGGGGGGCCCTCTTTTAAAAGTGCCTCAGCTGTTTGCTTCAACTTGCTGCATAAACCATTATCTTTAATGATGATTCCTTCAGCGACCATTCTTGGGAGGGATGGTCTGGCTCTCTCACAATCGCTCTTAAAGTATTCAATCAGACTGTCCTCATTGTGGACGAATACCTCAATCGGCCATTCATAAGCAATTAGTGATTCCCGGTATGCCGTTTTCTCTTTTTCATCAATCACTACAATATCCAAATCGGAAGTGGACGTGGCTTCCCCTCTTACAACACTTCCCCCTAATAAGACGATTGAGCTACCCGGAAAGTTTTCCTCAGTGAACATTTTTGCTGCTTTTAATGGTTCGATTCTATTATTCATCTATATCCACTCCTCTCATATTATTCCAGATATGACTATCATAGCTTATTGACTTACGGAATAGTTATATTTTCTCTATTTTACATTTTGAGCCAATATTCCTCGTTTGTTTTTTTCTTCATTGGGAAAAATGGAAGTAAACAACAAAGGAGGTCCCAAGATGAAAAATATAAAACTTTTCAGCTGTGTACTAATTGGCGGGATGTTATTGGGAGGATGCGGCGGAAGCGATAATGCCGAAGAAGTGAAAGAAGTTACCCCTGCTGAAGAATCGGAGCCTGCAACAGGAGATGGAAAAACGGAAAATGATTCATCAAATAATGAGACAGAGCAAGATCTCGCAACTGGAGTCGAGGAAACAACAAATTCTGTAGAAGAGTTAGCAATGACACTGACGAATGCTCCTGACGACTCAAAGAAATTAAATGATCAAGGAAAGACGATTGAAGAAAAATGGGACGAAATCGAGAAACAGGTAGAAGAAAACTACCCCGAAGATTATGAGAACATCGAGAAAAGCCTGTATCCATTGATAGAAGAAGCCAAAAAAGATTCACCTGATGCCGATAATCTAAAGACCCTGACTGAAGAAACGAAGAATAAATTAAATGAATTCCATGAAAAAATTAAAGATCAGTAAATAAAGAAAACCGCAGCAAGGAAATGAATATCCCTTTCTGCAGTTTATTTTATTTTTAAAATGGGTTAAAGTCCTTCCTCCAGTATTAGCTGTCTAAGCAGCTCACCTCCAAAGTCGTAGTGGATTGTATTTATAACTTATATCTCAAAGCAACTCAATTCCTAAATTCAAGATATTTGTGCAAGCTAAGGGTAAGGCGGTGATCAAGTTGATTCGATTCATTCTAATATTACTTTTGGCTTGCATCTCTTTCCCTCAAAATACAGGTAAAGCTGATTCACAAATGAAGGCGGCATTTCTCAGAGGACATAATCTTTGGATTTTAGCTGAGGGAGAAGAAAAGCAAATCACGACATCCGGAAAAGTGACCGAATCCCCCCAATGGTCCCATGATGGAAATTGGGTGCTTTATCAAGAAGAAGCCCCTTCAGAGTTTGAACAAGGCTTACAGAATGAACTTTGGGTGTATAACCTTACGTCAGACGAAAGAAAGAAAATATTTTATGATGGCTACGCACCTGCATGGGCTCCAAATAAAAACGAAATATCCTTTCTTCATCGTGGTATTTTGAACATTTCCGACCTGCATCGCTTTTATAATATCTCGGGGGGTGTAGACGGGTACTCCTGGATTCCGGACGGCAGCGGATTTATCCTATCTTCACAAGCTTATTTTCTTCCTGATGGCTGGACAAACCCGATCATCTACGTCAAGAAATTATCTTATCCCTTGGATAACCTTTCCGAAACAAAAAATATCAAATCGCTGTTTATCATTCCTAAGGAAGTTGGGAAAGGAGAAAACAAAGTAATGGCGGTTGGTGCTTCACATTTCCGTTACTCACCGAGTCAGAAATGGATATCATTTGTGGTATCACCCACTGCTTCCCTTGCGATGGACAGCAACATGCTTAGTGTCATCTCTGCTGACGGTGAAACATTCGTGGCCCTTGACGAAATCATCTTTGGTGTCGGGGAACCAAAGTGGGCACCGAAAAAAGACATCCTTGCCTACATCGCAGGAAGCGGACGAATCGTGTATGGATTCACCAATAAAGAACTCAAAGCGAAAGAATTTCCCGTTGCAGCATCATTGACCCCTGATTCATATGCAGAGCTTGATTTTACCTGGGTAAATGATGAAGCCATCGTTTCTTCGAGAGTCAAAGAAAAGGAATGGTCAAATGACTTTAAAGAGCACCCACTTCCCGTTCTTTATCTTATAGGATTGAAATCTGATAAGGGAAGGGTCATTACCGATCCACCAGTTGGTTTTGGAGACTACAATCCAAAATATCTGTCATCGTATCAAAAACTTATATGGTACAGAGGCAGATCTATTACCGCTCAACATCGTGATGTCTGGATTTCTAGTCCTGACGGTACACAAGCAAGGGAATGGGTTGAAAATGTCGAAGCTATTTCGGTTTATGAAAGGCATTAATTTAGGTGGAGAGAACAGGATAAGTTCCTCCTCTCTTCAATATCTTTCTTACTCTCTTGCAGCCATCTTTCCAGTAAATATTCAGCTGTCCTCATTACTTCATCTTTACGTTGGCCTTTAAGAGAAATCGATTCGTTTTCACTTCAAAAAATCCCTTTGATTGGATCATCTCATGAATGGAAAAAAGAGAGTCTTTATATCGTTCAATTGTAAAATCCGGTACTTGCCAAGGGATCGCTTTCAGGTAATAAACAAGCGCTCCGATATCATAAAAGCGTTGATAAGGCTCTTCTTCCATCCATTCGACGACGTCGAATCCTTCCTGAACCAATTCGTTGCGTGCATATTCCAGATTCCAGTGAAGAAACTCACCGTTTACAGGGGCACCCAAGGCATGATTAATTTCAATACAGTCATTTCCCCCTACCTGCTGAGTGATGAATGATCCCTTTAAAGCCATGACCCTTTTTACTTCGCTTGGAAGATATTCCTCATGCTTATTGATTATGAGGTCAAAGGTTTCGTCTTCAAATGGGAGAAGGTTGTCATTCTTGACTTTTCTAACCATGACTCCCAAAGGATCAAGCCTGTTTTTAGCGACAGGAAAGTTAGGTGCATAGCCCTCAGTTGCACAGGTGAACGTCGGAAGCGGCTGAAACTTTGAGAGAAGCTCCCCTCCCCCGGTTCCCATATCCAGCATCGCCTTTGACTTACGAATGTAAGGTAGGACAATACTGCCATATGACCAGCTCAGCATACCCTTATTCAAACGGCCCGAGTCTGTAATGTATGAAAAATCCCATCCTGAGAAGTGTTTTTCTATATCCTTGATAAAATTTTCAAATGATATTTCTTTCATAACATACTTCCCCCTTTTTGAATTACATTTACTTCTAGTATACCAATACCCAAAGGATTGGTTGGTTTTTCCATTGTGATGACAATCTATATTCTAGTAAATATTACTAGATGTTGATAAATAAACGGTTCTCTAGTCATGGTAACAACTACCTGTTTAAACGTTTACATCAATATATTTAAATAAAATTATGAAAACTATTAAATTATTATTTATTCTATTGTTGTCTGTCACTTTAGTCACTGGTTTTGGGAAAGATTCGGAAGTCTCTGCTGCAGGTTCATACACTGTGAAATATGGAGACACAATGTGGAAGATTGCTGTGAAACATCAAGTAGGTGTTTCTGAACTTATTAGTGCGAATCCGCAATTGAGTAACCCGGATCTCATTTATCCTGGACAAAGCATCTCCATTCCCGGGGGAGATCAAACAGCTCAGAATTATACATACGAAGTGGTTAAATTAGTGAATGCAGAACGTGCAAAAGCTGGGTTGGCACCACTTAAGGAAAACTGGGAATTATCAAGAGTCGCCCGTTATAAATCACAGGATATGATCGACAGGAACTATTTCAGTCATACATCCCCTACTTACGGATCTCCATTTCAGATGATGAAAGACTTCGGAATTTCATATCAAGCTGCAGGCGAAAACATTGCAGCCGGACAAAGAACGCCATCCGAAGTAGTCGAAGCATGGATGAACAGCGAAGGTCACAGAAAAAACATCCTCTCTCCGGCATATACGGAGATCGGTGTGGGATATGTTAAAGGTGGATCGTACGGTCATTATTGGACTCAGATGTTCATTAAAAGGTAACACGCAATAAAAATAGGGAGGTATTCAAAAGGGACAAATCACGGAATTAGTGATTTGTCCCTTTCTAACATATTTGATAAAAATCTATATTATTCTGCGGCCTGCCTGTGCAAGGGCATAATGAATTCCATGTTGTAGCGTTTTAAAACATTCGAACCGTGAAAAGTCAATTTCTGTACGTGCGATATGAACACCAAGTTCAGCGGAAATACCCACCAGAATAGTGTTTGTCCCTATCAATGACGCAGCTGCTCCTATTTTGTCAATCAGGCTGGTAGTATGTGTATCTATGTCTTCATCCAGAGCCGTTAAATCCAGGATTAAATAATTTGCCTTATGTGATGGAAGATTGCTTAAAGTTTTGAAGACAAGATCCTCAGCGCGTTCTCCGTCATATTTCCCCAGAAGCGGCACGACGACGACACCTTCTAAAACTGGAATCATGGGTGAGGATAAAGCTTTCACCAGATCTTGGAGTTCCCTCGTTTTATCTTCCACCAAAGCTTCCAGTTGTCTTATATGCTCGTTTTCTCTTTTGCGTGCTAGCTCATGGATATTGTTATTGACGGTAATATCAGAGGGAAAATATTCAACTTTAGTGTATTCATGTCCATTTAACTGATACTCAATGACATTGTACCAAATATTCGTTTTAAAAAGACCGGTAAAAATGCCGGCAAAGTGAGCAGGAAGAAACTTTCCTCCCTCACGTTTTTCCTGAGCGACGTTAATTTTATGTTCCCAGCTGTCTTTTAATAGAATGGTTGCAGTCTTTGTATCTGTATTCAAAATATCCGTACTTATTTGTCCCCATCCTGCAGAAGCATATGTATGCCCAATCAACTTCGCAGCTTCCTCTGCCCCGACATGCTTCAAGTTCTCAAAATACTCTCCCACTAAAAGTCCCTGACGGAACCCCGTGGTTTCAAGTACTAATGTAGCCGACTCTTCTCCAGACACTTCTTCAATCGTATCGAAGAACATTTTCATCGCACTGGAAATCCAGAATAAAACTGCATCCTCTCCTTCGTATAAAAATTGTCCATTCTCCATATTCCATTCAAAATTAATTCCCTCTACTTTAATATTCGTTTGAGTTTGCACGAGAGCCCTCCTAATTAAATAATGTTCTTTTTCTCTATAGATCGGAAAAGAATTCCTTTTAAAAGAGTACAATGATATCCTTTAAATCTCCTGTTAATCTTTGACAAGTACTTCTCAAGAGCACCTCTAACTCTATCGGGTGTCGCGGTAAGAAAATTATCTTGCAGGAAGCCCGGACTAAGTATAGGGATTCTGAACAGAAGAGCAATGATATTGCCTCATACTTTTCATAGTAACACAATTCGGTAGACAACTTGATAATGATTCCTATTTTCCTAGTGTATCCCTTTGGGTAAGCAAGGAAAGAGTTACATAGTACGATTCTTTCAATTAAACCTTCATCATGACAAAAAGGCGTAATGATAGAATCATCACGCCTTTTCTTCCATTAAATTCCTTTAACAGCTGCATCAATTGTATCATTTCCTGAAATGAGATCAAACCCTCGATTATACGTGTGCTCTTCTGTTATAGAAGCGAAGATGGTCTTGGCGACATCTTCGCGAGGGATGGAGCCCCTTGATAAATTTACGGCAGCAGAAACTTTCCCGCTTCCAGTTTCATTTAATAAGCCCCCTGGACGGATAATGGTATAAGTCAGCCCGCTTCGTTCCAGTTCCTTATCTGCAAAATGTTTTGCAGCATAATAAGGCTTTAAAGATTCGTTCCAATTTTCCCGGTTGTGTGCTTGTAGTGCACTTACAATGATGAATCGATCAATACCGGCTTTCTTTGCAGCTTGCATTGTTTTTACAGCGCCGTCTAAATCGATAAGCAACGTTTTATCAGACCCTGTATGGCCTCCTGATCCGGCGGTGAATACAACCGCATCAGTACCATTCAATCCTTTTTCGATTTGCTCAACCGTCCCTTCTAAATCGACTAACGACGACTGGATGCCTTCTTTTTGGAAAGAGCTGGCCTGTTCTTCTTTTCTGACAATCGCTCTTGGAGTGAAGTCCTTGCTATTATGTAATAGATTGATTAAATGCTTTCCGATTTGTCCATTAGCACCGACCACTGCTACTTTCATGTTCCTCATCTCCTTATCCGATTAAAATGGTATGATTTAATGATGACATGTTTGTTTAGAATTTACAAACATTCTGATTTTGCAAGGCTTTTTCTATGGTCATTCCTTTACAATACTAAAGACGAATCCATCATAACCTTTCGTTCCGACCGTTTGAATGGCTGTAGAATCGATGCGTTCATTTTCTGACAGAATATCTACAAATTCTCGTATCCCTTTTATATTCTCGTCTTCACTGGCGGTATCCGTTACTTTGCCCCCGCGGACCACATTATCTGTAATAATGACTGCGCCAGGGTTGGAAAGCTCGATGGCCCACTTGATATAATGAGGGTTATTCTTTTTATCTGCATCGATAAAAATAAAATCAAATGTACGGTCTTTTAAGGAAGGCAGTGTATCTAAAGCAGCACCGACAAGAACCTTGACTTTATTATCAAGACCTGCACGTTTAATATTTTCACGGGCAACCTCGGCATGTTTCTCACTATATTCCAAAGTAATAAGCGTTCCCTCGTCAGGCAAGGCTTTTGCCATCCATATACTGCTATACCCACCGAGAGTACCGATTTCCAAAATATTTTTTGCACCTTTCATCTTTGCTAACAGATGAAGCAGCTTCCCTTGGTTGGGTGCTACATCGATTGCAGGCAAGTTCGCTTCATCATTTGCCTTTATTGCTGCCTCCATCACTTCATCCTGTTTATGCAATTTGGTAATGAAATAGTGATCAACTTCTTGCCACATCTTTTCAGTCATGTACATGCTCCTTTGTGATTAATTAAATTCGTACTTTTCAAAATTATCTTACCATGAAATGACAGTTTATGTATCGATTAAAAAAAGAGCCAGCAAATCGCTGGCTCTTTTGCTTAGAATGTATGTGCAAGATCCTTCGCACGGGCAATGCCGTCCTCTTTGATTTCTTGTGCTTTATCCGGCATGGCTGCATGTCCTTCGATGAATAACCCTTCGAATGAAGGCACTCCATAAAATTGCATCATGATGTCCAGATATCGATGTCCCATTTCCATTTGAGCCGCTGGGCCTTCAGAATAAATGCCTCCCCGTGCCTGGATATGAAGAGCTTTCTTATCTGTAAGCAAACCAATTGGGCCGTGCTCTGTATACTTAAATGTTTTTCCTGCCACTGAAACGGAATCGATATAGGCTTTCATAACAGGAGGGAAAGAGAAATTCCAGAATGGAGTAACAAAAACATATTTATCCGCGTCAACAAATTGATCGACGAGTTCCGTTAAACGGCCTACTTTGGCTTTTTCACTGTCGGATAGTTCCTCAAACCCTTTACCGGTCTGCAGCTTTCCCCATCCACTGAATACATCCGCATCAATTTGTGGAATATGTTCCCTATATAAATCTACCGCCACAACCTCATGTGTTGGATTTACTTCCTTATATTTATCAATGAATGCTCTTCCAGCTGCCATGCTGAAAGATTGGGTGTCATCATGAGGATGAGCTGTGATGTACAATACCTTAGTCATTTGAATGACCTGCCTCTCTCTATTTGTTTAAGAAATATATCCAGTGGGTTAGAAAACCTTTATCTCAAATAGACATATTCTTAATTCGAGATTATTGTAAGACATTCAAAAGTATTGTTCAAGATATATGCTCGGGTTAATATAGTGGGAATGGTTTTTAAAAAAATGCCCTTTTCTATTAACGGGTTCTAGTTTGGAATACAAAATTGCAATCTACACAGCAAAATGTGGTAGTAATTGCAGATGCATTTACAGCTAATCTTACCCGACAAAGTGAACAAAAGCGGCCCCCCGAGTCAGATGAAAGCATCAGTAATATTGGGTTATTAAATAAGGGGAGATATTTCCGTTAATGAAGAAATGGATTTGAAAACAATTAAAATAAAGGGAAGTTTTACTTCTATTTACTTGAAAAACATTAAAATCGGGGATCTGGGCAAGATTAGAGGAAAATTTTCCGCTTATTTACCCCTATCAAAGCGAGCTCCAACTGATTAACGGGAAAATTTCCCCCTATTTATATTTTTAGTTACTCTATAAAGGGTAAGGTTTAGAAATTACCAATCTGTTCTTTGGTTTTTTCACATCTTTCAACTTTGGAGACTAAACTAACACGTTAGCCAGATTATAAAATAACATTCTAATAGAAGAGTTATAAAAAGTTCTGTAACGCTTCAATTTTAGTGCAGTTTTGGTAACAAGTTAATATACAGATTAGAATCCGAATTCCTTAAAAAGCTTGTTATATCCAATAAAAAAAGGGTTGCAAAATCATGACGATTTGCTTCCCTTTTCCAATGTTTTTTATGGTTTGTACCTTAAAACACTCCCGTTACTATTCTATGGGCTTTTTTGACTGAGCTTTTATGATTAAAAAATGTGGGTTGGTCATGAGGTAATGATACGATTTTTCTTTTATTGACTTCATCATTTCGACTGGTTTAGGTTCTACAAGTCTTTCAAGAATGAAATGCCGGGTTGTGTCGTTCATAATTCGTTCGAGAGGTTTTCTGTAAAAGGTGACATCGATTGTAATATGAGGTTTTTTCCAAGTTTCAGTGATGGTCTCTGTTCGAAAATAATCGTCACAATCGTTTCGTGAAAAGTCCATGAACGGATGATGGATGGAAAAGAGAAAAGTACCTCCCGGTTTTAATACACGGTGAAATTCCCTAAAGGTATCCTCCCAATTTTCAAAGTAGTGAAGAGTGAGAGAACTGACGATATATTCAAACGAATCGTCTTCAAAAGGCAAAGGCTTTTGAAGGTCATGGCATATGACTGTCGCACGGTTCCCTACTCTTTCTTTCGCGGCATTAATCATTCCCGGACTCAGATCTACCCCTGTGACAATCGCTTCTTGACGTGCAAAATAATCGGTGTACCAGCCTGCTGCACAACCTGCATCCAAAATGGATTTTCCTTTCAAATCCTCAGGGAGCTCGGCTAGCATAGCGGGTCTTTCGTAGTAAGCATTATAAGGACTTGCTTTATCAATATCACGTTGATAGGTTTCGGCCAATTGATCATATGTATGTTTAATGGAATCAGACATTTAACAATCCAACCCTTTCACAGCGAGAGTTTTTTTCATGATTGTAGTTTACCATTGTTCCCTCATAACTATTATATAGATAAGCTGACCATCGCTGATTGGAGTCAAAATAGGATGCTTTTATCTTGTAAGAGAATAACATAATAGTTCTTCTTTTATTCTGCAGCCGTTTTTGATGAACGTGTTGAGCATAGGCTGGTTATTGTAACTGGTACTTCCTATATAATAGGCAGCCCTGAAGTCTTTATAGAGGATATCAAGAGCATCTTGGTGAATGATCCCGCTTTTACCTTTCCCTCGTTCCCTTTGACTGAGTCCGAAATAAAAGAGTCTGCCTTCTTCTGCAGTACCTGGTTCGATATGCGGTATGATAACACCGATTGGTTTTTCATTCTCATATACAGCCATGCAGGAACGTTCGTAATTTTCTCCCAGTTCTGTTTTGACACTCTGGAAATGTTCATCAATATTTAAGCTTGACTGTGGATTGGGGGATCCTTCCATCGAAAGACTCCATAGATATTTAAAACCCTGTACTGAGAGATCTTTAAGATTTTTATATTGATATGGTGAATCCTTGACGGACCGACCTTGACCGTCTAATCTTTTTTCAACTCTTACCAGTTGATCGGTCATATGAAAATCGTATGTATGTAAAAAAGAATTCAGTTCATTTTCAAGACTTTTGTCTATCAAAAATTCAATCGAATTGATATGTTCATATGCCGGATGATTGATGACATACAGGATGAACTGCCGGATTTCTCGAGCTGTCAGAATGCTTGTATTTTCAATGATAAGATAATTTTCACCCGAAATGATAGTGAGTTTGGAATAAAGATGAGATAGACCTTGCTCAGTACACATCTTATGAATCCCCCATTCCTATTGCCTTTGTTTTATTGTATCATATGGAGATGATGAAATTTATGGAATTTAAGGTTCATTTCTGGACACTTTCTATTAAATAGTAGATTATAGTTAAGGTCAAAATATATTAAAAGCCGGAGGAGTAAAATGGAATCAAAAATCAATTCAAAAGCGATACTGATCACCTTTATGATAGGCGCTTTTTTTGCTATTCTGAATGAAACATTGTTGAATATAGCACTAACTGAATTAATGGAAGTGTTTGGGGTTAATGCACCCACGGTTCAATGGCTTGCCACCGGCTTCATGCTGGTAATGGGGGTATTGATGCCGATATCAGCATTATTGATCCAATGGTTCACAACAAGACAAATGTTTATCGGTGTAATGACGGTATTCTTGATCGGTACGACCATCGCAGCAAGTGCAATGAATTTTCCGATGCTATTAACTGGACGAATGATTCAAGCTGTCGGAACAGGGTTGTTGATACCGGTCATTATGAATGCAATACTGCTTATCTATAAACCGGAAGTCCGCGGTAAAATCATGGGGACATTTGGATTGGTCATTATGTTTGCACCTGCGATCGGACCGACTTTATCCGGAGTTATTGTAGATACTCTCGGTTGGAGATGGTTATTCATCACGGTCATACCTTTTTCAATGTTTTCTATTTTATTTGCATGGAAGTACTTGCAAAATGTTGGGGAAGTGACACGGCCGGGCGTAGATGTATGGTCAATCGTCCTATCTTCAGTCGGTATTGCTGGAATTGTATATGGCTTCAGTGCTGCAGGAGAAGCAGGTGAAGGGTTCACATCTTTAAGAATCGTCACCATTATTATAGTGAGTGCAGTCAGCCTTGTGTGGTTTGTTTTAAGGCAGTTAAAATTGAAGGAACCTCTGCTTGATGTGCGGGTTTTCAAATATAAAAGCTATGCCCGCGGGGTCGTTCTATTCATCATCGTGATCATGGCAATGTTCGCATCTGAAATCGTTATGCCCATGTATTTACAGGGCCCGCTCGGATATTCGGCAAAGGTTGCAGGACTGTTACTATTACCCGGGGCGCTGTTAAACGGATTAATGTCTCCTGTGATGGGCTCTTTATTTGATAAATACGGTCCGAGAAAGTTGATCATTCCTGGTACGATCGTGCTATCAGGAGTCATTATATTTTTTAGCAATATCAGCCAGGCAACCCCAATTTGGTTTTTCATCATTGTTTACATACTGTTGATGCTGTCAATATCTGCTATCATGATGCCTGCCCAAACAAATGCACTGAATGAGCTGCCTAAAAACCTTTATCCTCATGGAACAGCCATCTCGAATACCCTTCAGCCCGTTTCAGGGGCTTTAGGGGTATCGGTGTTCGTGAGCATCATGACACAAAGTCGTGAGAGCTATCTTGATGACCGGACCGGAACTGTTACTCAGGATGTAATGAATGATGCCATGACATTTGGTGTTCACCGCGCTTATTGGTTCGCGTTAGCCCTTGCACTGACAGCGGTCATCATTTCACTTTTCATTAAGAAAGCTGTAGCCGCTGATGTAGATGAATCTTCGGGTGAGTAAGAACAGGAAAAACCTCGTCCGTCATGACGAGGTTTTTTTGTGGACTTTATTCTATGGATAGTTGCAATGAAAGTAATAAAGCCAGTTTCAATGTGTAAGAAACTGGCTTACAAAATCAGGCTGTAGTCTTCACTGTCTTAGGTTTCTTATCTTTCACGAAAAAGGCAAGGATCAGTCCGATTAACGCCGAAATAGCTGCGACTAAAAAGGAAACGTTGACCCCATGAACGAGGCCCTCCACTCCCCTGCCCGGTTGTGCAGCGGTGGTCATGACCGTTACGAGCAAGGCGGTTCCAACAGCACCTGATACCTGCCGCATTGTATTGTTCATTGCGGTTCCGTGCGGAATCAGAGAATTAGGAAGCTGGTTGAGACCGGCGGTGGTGACCGGCATCATCACCATTGCGACACCCAGCATTCGAAACGCGTTGACGACAGTCAGATACATGAACGTTGTCTCTGGGGTGAGGTTCGTGAACATAATCGTTGTCACCGAGATCAGCATCAACCCGGTGACAGCAAGCCACTTGGCACCGAACTTGTCAAAGATCCTTCCTGTGATCGGATTCATAAAGCCCATTATAAGTGCTCCAGGCAGCAGCATAAGTCCTGACTCAAAAGCAGAAAATCCAAGCATATTCTGCATCAGGATAGGTAAAACAGTCGCCCCTCCAATCATGGCAATGAAGACGAGCATGCCGAGTGCGGTTGTGATCGTAAACAATTTTATCTTGAATACACGGAATTCAAGAATTGGCTGATCTAATTTAAACTGTCTTAAAATGAAGAAGGTCAACGTAATTGAACCAATGATCATCGCAACGATCACCTGTGTACTCCCCCATCCCGTAGTTCCTGCGGTACTGAACCCGTAAAGCAATCCTCCGAAACCAAGTGAGGATAAGATGATTGATAAGATATCGACTTTCGGGAATGTCTGCTTCGTAACATTTACCAGGATGAAGTATGCCACGATCAAATCGATGATGACAATCGGCAAAATGACATAGAATAAGCTTCTCCACGGGAACTGATCGACAAGCCATCCTGAAAGAGTGGGTCCGATAGCTGGCGCAAAGGAAATAACCAGTCCGAACATCCCCATTGCACTCCCCCGTTTTTCTACTGGATAAATCAAAAACAAAATCGTCTGCATCAAGGGCATGATAATTCCTGCCCCTGAAGCTTGTACAATGCGACCTGCCATTAAGACGCCGAAATTTGGGGCAACCGCACAAATCAATGTACCTGTTGCAAAAAGCCCCAGAGCTGTCAGGAATAATGAGCGGGTCGTGAAACGTCCGATAAGGAATGCGGTAATCGGGATCATCACTCCGTTCACCAGCATGAAAATGGATGTTAACCACTGTGCTGTGCTGGCTTCAAGATTCAGATCCTCCATAATATGTGGGAGTGCTGTCGCAAGCAGCGTCTGATTTAGAATGGCCGCGAAAGCCCCTGAAATTAAAACGAATAATAACGGAAATTTTTTGAAGGTATCAGCTGACTTGGATACATCATGTGATGGTTCCTTCATATTCTCCCTTCTTTCTTTATCCTTAACATCTATTATTAAGTTATTTTTTTAAGAGTCCGGTCTTAAGCAGCTTGATTTCAAGCTTATACTTAGAAACGGCCTCCTCAATACTCAATTCGTTTGAAATGCTGTGTACAAGATTATGAAATGTAACGGCTGATAATATTTGCAAAATATGATAAAGGTCATGTTCATTAGAGACGTTCAAGCTTTCCCAATCCACTAAATGAAATACTTCATCATATCTTTGGCTTAATTCTTCTTTACTGAGAAATTTTGTGAATGCTTTTTCAATTTTATAGTTCATATTAAGGAGGACATTTTTAATGAAATTGTTCTGACCTTCTGAATGGGAACGTTTTAAGGTGTGGTAAAAAATTTCTGTAACCGCCTCAAATATATCTCCCTGGAACTTCTTTAAGTTATATAAGAATTTTTCATGTCTTTCCTGAGTATGTTCATTCAGTAAATAAAAAAATGCATCCTCTTTATCTTCAAAATATTGATAAAAACTTCCTCTTGGAATTCCGGCAGTTTTCAATATATTTGAAATCGAGGCTTCATAAAGGGAGACACGAGAAAATTCTTTTTTGGCAGCTTCTATTAATATCTGCCTTTTCTCTTCATTTAAATTGAAGAACGTCGGCTTTGGCATGCTGACTTTCACCCTTTCGATGTGACACCGTGTCATGATCTAGACCTTACCTACTATAGATGACACGGTGTCATGTGTCAACAGATGAACTCACTGAATCGGTTTTAGAGTAAGTCACGAAAGAACCTTTTTATAAAACTAACTATGTACAAATACAAAAAGCGCTCAAATTTGAGCGCTTTACTTCAATTCCAACCTCATTATGATTAGTTAGCAAAAAATATGATTCATTATCAGTTTCAGTCAAAGCGTTATTTACTTATTAATTGACAGCTCTGAATATCCAAAGACCATAGTCGGGGTAGTACCAGCGAAGCTGTCACTACCCGCAATAAGGAACAATGTTAAATATGCAAAGTGTTTTCTATTTCTGATTCCCTTTCTTCGATTGGAATTCTCTCCATCATATCCAATTTAAAGATACCATAAGGATTTACATGACTATATATAAGTGGACTTAACGCTCTCAAGTCTTCAGGTGTCATCATATCTTGCCACTCCTTTTCTGATAAAACGGATTGAATCATGAGTGTGTTAATATACACGAGACAGTTTTGTAAAAGGTGCAGAGAAAGAACTGCAATCTCCTGATCCTCTAGTCTATTTGTTGAAATTTCTCCACCTTTTCCGTAAAAAATAAAGCCATTGGCGGAATTCCAGTTCTCTACCACATTGAGCCCTTCATTTATTTCTCTTCGAATGTCTTCAGATCCTAAATAATCACATAAAAATATGGTTTTAATGACTTTTCCCAGCTCAGATAGAGCCTGATAAGTCGGATGTTTTAGGTTACTTCTTGTAAAACGTTTTAAGATAGCCTCTGTTTCGGCAGTTCCAAGACGCAGGGCAGTAGCATACTTAATCATCTGATCATATTGCTGCCGAATCAATTCCCAGTTAATAGGTCTTGTAAGAATCGGTTGCAGATTAGGGAAAGCATCACTCATGCCACTATCTGGCCGATACAACTTTTGAGAATTAATAGCTTTTAATCGTGGCATAAGCTTAAAACCTAAGAGATGGCAAAAGGCAAAAGCTACTTCGCTTTGACCGTGACTGTCTACATAATTCTTTTCAACCTCCATGCTTGTACAATGTTTCAAAACCCCTTCAATCATAGACGCTACCTCAGAAGAAGAACATGATTTCAATTGAGAATAGATACAGGTTGAATGTTTAGCTACATGCCAGTAAATCATTACACCTCTGCCCCGATACCGAATATGCCATTCAGTCATTAGATTTTGGTCCCACGCACCAAATTTCTTGGAATCGGAAGCACAGGAAGTTGTTCCTTCTCCCCATATATCTGTCATTTTATTTCGCAAAATGGCATTTACAATCTCAGCAATAACGTTACGTAGATTGTCTTTATCAATGTATTTTCGCCGTATGTATAATAAATCTTTATACTTTTCGCCATGTTCCCCATTTGAAACTCGCTTTAGCCCTGCATTTGTTCCCAAACCGTATAAACATAAGATAAGCCTCTTCTGTAGCAAATCTTTACTAATGACCTCTCTGGATGCAGCTGTTTTAAAAAGGTCCGTAAAGTTTACACGCAAATCAGCTTCCTTGAGGATATCTAGTAAACTCGTCATTGGCCATCGTTTCATAATTTCAGCTTTTAGGCGTGATAGATTGACCGGCTCAGGAACCGGATCAAAAGGAGATATAGATATTCGTCCATTACCGTTCCCTTTTGTTAAAATACGAACCTTATTATTTTTAGGAATTCCTTGATCCAATTTATTTAATACCTTTTTCATTTCTTCCTTTAAATTGGTGATAAAATCATCGGGATTAATAGGTTTTTTCAGTGCTCTATAGTTTTCTTCGCGACGCTGTTCAAAGTCCTGCGGCAGATCTTCATCTGGATTACGATATCGTTCCGAACCAGGTACCCATATTTCTTTGCATCGCAGCCTATCTCGTAAGACTTGCAAGGTGCTAATCTCATAATTAATACGATTGATTCTCTCTTCGCCTGAAGTCTCCTGTTCCACGACTAGGTATCTCCAGCTGGGACGGATTACACCATCTAATGGAACCTGGTCAGACTTTGGAAAAAAGTGAGCATTTGAATTTATATATTTTTTTATAAGTTCTAACGCTTCGATTATTGGATGATGAGTCTCATTATTTGAACAAAACTCTAACATATCCAAAATACGGGGAACCATCCTGCGGTAATGAGAACTGTACGATGAACGAATAATCGTATATACCTTCTGTTTGTAGGCAGGTCCTGTATGTTTAAATTCTTTTACTAAATCTTTAAGTGTTTCTTCGCTGATAACAGGATAAAGAACATCCCGAATAATTCCATCGGGATTATCTAACGCTTGTTCAGCCATTTGGAACAATAGATTGTTTTTCCCATTTACCTTCCTTAAATTATGTATTAATTCTTTATCCACTTTACGTTCGGCTCTAACATTAATACGATGAATAATTTGTATAAGTAGTTCAATTAGACCATCTGTAATTTCTGCTCTTCGAAGCCAAAAGAATGAAGATAAAAGTGTGTAGCGAATCTGAGGTGGATGCCTGCGCAATTCACGAATATCCTCTGTTGCTGTACGCTTTCTGTATTTCTTTAAAATTTTTGGTGAAATATCGTTAAACAAATCATAGGGTAATTGCAGTTTTTTTATGGTTTGAAGTTTCTGAAGTTCTTTGAAGACTGTTTCTAAACCAATGCGTCCAGGATCGGACTTTAATTCATGAAATGATAATGATTCTTTTGCTTCTGAGGTGTCTTCAACTTTTTCTAAAAGGTAAATTAATCTATCCAACCCTTCACATGTCTGGTTAGAAAGTCTTTGATAAATAGAAGTGAAAAATTGATCTTCATAGGAGTAGGTAGCAGAGCGAATAAGACGCTCTACACGATCCGGGGTGGGAGGCACAATCTTTAATTCTCTATATTGTAGGTACAACTTATCCTCAACATAGTTAAATTCATGACTATGAAATAACACGTGCTTACAAAGCCATTCTGTTAATAAATCTACATCTTGCAGAGTAGTTTCGCGAAATCCAAAATAGGTACGGATTTCCGAACGATGATAAGTAATGGTACGTCCGGTCCAATCATATTCAGAAAAAACATCGGGACTTATCTTTAGCTGTTTAGCAATGTACTCTATAACTGTCTTTGGTATCTCACTCTTGGTATGAGGGAACCTAGCTTCGTATTGAAAAAACTTAAACATGACAGCAAACCCAAGTTTCGTATTTCCTCTTTTTAGTTGAATCTGCTCTTGTTCATCAGGCATAAGTATAAAGTGATCAATTAACTCATCTAATTCCCAATTCCTTTTCAATGTTTTTCGCCCCTTTGTAGCTTACGATATAGAGTCATACGTGAAATACCGGCCTTTTCGGCAGCATCTGTCCGGCTCATCCCTTGGTCTATAAGATATAGGGCATAGTTTATCTTTTCTTCATCAGCTTTTGGTCTTCCAGGATATTTTCCCCGTTTTTTTGCAGCTAAAATGCCTTCCTTTGTCCGTTCAGAAGTGAGATCTCGCTCAAATTGGGCAATGCCTGCAAAAATAGTAAACAACATTTTCCCATGTGCCGTGGTTGTATCCAGCCAAGATTCCTTTAAACTTTTTAAATGCGCTCCTTTTTGAGCGATGAGTTCCGTAATCTCAATCAGATCTTTCGTGGAACGGGATAAACGAGTTAAATCCGATACAACAACGGTGTCTTCTGGACGAAGAAACTCCAGCATACGGTTTAGTTCCGGACGGTCCCGTTTCATTCCCGTTACTTTTTCAAAAAAGATGCGTTCACATCCAAATTCTTCAAGCTGTCTTTTTTGGCGATCCAAATTTTGATCAATAGTTGAAACACGTATGTAACCAAATTCCATTTTTATCCTCTCCTTTCAGTATAATTGTACCAAAAATAAGGGATAATTAATATTGTTACAAAATATTTTGTTACATATTTTTGTTGCGTTATTTATGCTAGATTGGCAAACTAAATATTATTTTCTCACCATGTAACAAAAATGTTCATTATTGTTACGAAATGATTTTTACGATTAATTCCTTAGCATTTCCAAAAATGCCTTATTTCATGAATTATTTTCAATGAAGTATTAATGCATAAAAAGCAAGACACGTATTGATCAATTATAAAAAATATGTAAGGTAGAGAACATCACTTTTATGGGTTTCTACAAGCTTTTCCGTAAACTTATTTTTATTGATATCTTTGTAGAAATATGAACCTTATGAATTATTGTGAACGCTAGAATAAAGTTGACAGTTTTTGCTCGATAAGATTTTACACTTTTGCTCAATCAACCTATTACTTTAGTAAAATAAATAGTGACGTTATTTTACTGGAGGTTAGGATTTTTGGAGGAAAAGTTAGTGTTATATGTAAAGATTCATGAACTACGCAAAAGAAAATTTAAAGTAGCACAAATCGCTAAGGAGCTTAAGATTTCAAGGCCAACTGTCTACAAGTATTTAGAAATGACATTTAATGAGGCAAGAGCATACACTGAACAGCCCTTGGGGAAGAAGAAAAAGTTAGACCACTATAAAGACTGGATACTTGCTTGGCTAGAAGAATATCCTCACCTGAGTAGTGCTCAAATTCATGATTGGCTTTTGGAGAGGTATCCCGACCTTTCGGTTGGGGGAAGTACTGTGAGGACTTATGTTCGAAATATCCGTGAAGTCTATCAGATTGAGAAAAAGGTTATTGTCCGTCAATACGAAGCAGTTCCTGAACAACCAATGGGCAAACAACTTCAGGTAGACTGGGGTGAAACAAAACAGAAGTCGACAGACAACAAAGAAATCAAATTGTACTTTATAGCCTTTGTACTCGCTCATTCTAGACATAAATATATGGAATGGCAGGCACGTCCGTTTACTACAAGAGATGCGATCAGATGTCATGAAAATGCATTCCAATTCTACGGTGGACGTACAAATGAAATTGTCTACGATCAGGACCACTTAATCGCTGTGAGTGAAAACGCAGGTCAGCTACTTTTAACAGAAGAATTTCAAAACTATGTGAATGAGCGTCAATTCAAAGTTCACTTGTGCAGAAGAGCAGATCCGGAATCTAAAGGCATGATTGAAAATGTAGTGAAATACATAAAAGGGAATTTCGCAGACAGTCGAGTTTTTAGAGACATAGAAGATTGGAATGATCGAGCATTACAGTGGCTTCAACGTACAGGGAACCATCAGGTTCACCAGACAACGAAAAAAAGACCAGCAGAAGTGTTTCTCCTCGAAAAGCAACACTTACAGCCAGTCTCTTCGTTACTTTCATATGAAAGTACCAATAAACAAAGTATAACAAGAACTGTAAGCAAGGACAACACGATCCGTTATAAGTCTAACCGTTATTCTGTTCCACTAGGGACTTATCAAACAATGACTGAAAATATAGTATGGATTGAAGTGACAAACAAAGAACAACAGACTCTTGTGGTACGCAAAGAAGCAAGTGGTGAAATCATCACCGAACATATTATTAGTTCAGAAAAAGGAAAACTCATTCAAAACCGTCACCATACTCGCGATCGTTCAAAGGGGATTGAAGAGCTTAAACAACGTCTTATCTCTTACTTTGAAGATCAGACTCAGGCAGCTGTGTATTTTGATGAGATCAGTCAAAGATACCCAAGGTATCGTCGAGACCAATTTGCGATCATATACAAGGTGATTCAACAGTATCCATCATTAATTAATACTGTGTTGGCCAAGTGCACTACAGAAAAACTATACAATGCGAATGACTTTCGGGATATCGCTCATCACCTTGATAGTTTGCGTGATGAACCAGTTAAAGAGGTACAATCCTTTTATGCCAATCTAGCAAAACATCCTCCTATTAAGGCTTCTACCCGTTCTTTAAACGCGTATACTAGCATTTTGGGAGGTCGAGGATGATGAACAAGACGGTGCATGAATTACAAGATCAATTTCGACAGTTACGTTTATCAGAGACGGCGGAGGAGCTACCACAGCTTCTTCGCGAAGCTGAAAAAGCATCCTGGACTTACTTGGAGTTCTTAGAATCTATCACACGATATGAATTAGTAAAACGTGAAGCAAAGAGCCTTGAAAAAAGAATGAAATGGGCACGCTTCCCTTTCGTGAAGTCATTAGATGAGTTTGAACTTAAAGGTCAAAACGTTCTAACAGCCCGCCAGCTTTCTCAACTTAGAGAATTAAGCTGGTTAGAGCAACAGTATAATTTGATTCTCTTAGGTCCCCCTGGGATTGGAAAAACATATATCGCAATTGGGCTGGGACTTGAAGCCGTTTATAAAGGATTCAATGTTTACTTCGCTACAATGGGTGAACTAGTACAACTTTTAAAGACAGAAGAATACCTGAATAAATCTAAAGTTCAACTCAAGCGAATTAGAAATGCCGATCTTGTGATTATCGATGATTTAATGTACATGGCGATGGATCAGAGAGAAGCAAACTTATTTTTTCATTTAATTAATCACTTATATGAACGAAGTTCAATCATCCTTACTTCAAATAAAAGTCCAGATGAATGGGGTAATCTAATTGGAGATCAAGGGATTACGACAGCTATTTTGGATCGTTTACTTCATCGAGTGGAAGTCATACATGGTGGAGAGAATGAGGAGAGCCATCGGATGAAAAACCGAAAGAGCATTTTTTCAGCAGAAGTGTAAAAAGGAAACGAGCAAAAAGTGTAAAATTCAACTTGACGTCTACAATTATTACCTCACTGCAGTAATCTGTAGTTAAAACAACAATGATTTCCTTATTTTGATCCTGATAAAGGTCTGTGAAGTAGAGATGGGGACTATAAGATGGATTTGATACGTTGACCCAATCAGGGAAATTAAATAATCTTTGTCTACTTGGAGTTTGAAATCAAGTTGCCATGTTTATATTTTTTCCTTTGGCTTCATACGCATTTGAAGGAAGTATGCAAGTAAATCAGTCATCTAAACAGCTTATAAATAGTATACCCGATGCAAATATCAAATTAAATGCATCAGAAAAGGAGGGAGTGTTAACAGTAGCATGTAACCACCATTCTTTCTAAATCTGAAGCGATAATTGACGTGCAATATAAAAAACTGAAATTTATCGACAAGTATGGCAAGGAACCAAGCCATCTATTTTTCTAATATTGCTTTTGGAACCGTAATTAAATATAAAGTTATTAATAATAAGTTAGTGGCTATCGTTGGTGCGACAATATCACCATCGGGAGTATATATAGGAGAAATTTATGTTACTTATATTTATAGTTTCTAATAAGAAGCTGATAAACGAAGATTACAGCCAATGTAACGACAAACATCAAAGCATTGCGACCTAACCATCTAAAAAAGCCGAATTCCTTAGAGTAGGAAATTCGGCTTTTTTATGTCGCATTTTGCTTAGCGTATGTTTTTTCCGCGTTTTACAACCTTGACCCCTTTCTCATGAAAATTATCGTATTATCCTAGAGTCAAAGAGCTAAAGTCAATGATATTCATGGCTGGAGTGGGGGGAAAGTTTAAAGTTAAACTTTAAGATGTTGAATAGTTTGCTTCATTCTATTCTAAAAGTGTATAAATGAAAAGATCTCTGATACTATCCTTGTAGTTCAGCAAATCAGGATACAAAAAGAAGCAAGGGATGTAATCTCTTTAAATTGCACAAAAAAACCTCAGAATTTTTCTGAGGTCTCATTCTAAAGCATCTAAATCCACTCCCCCAAAAAATGTATCATTAATATGCAATGGTTTCTTTTTCTAAAAGGATATCTTGTGTTTCTACGTCTACAATGGCCAGTTTAGACTGGATTTTATAGTCGCCCCCTACTTTGAGAGTATAGAAAAAATATACTTGCCTATCCGGACTCACATGTGACAGTTTATTTTGATTATATTTTCTAACCAAGAATTCATGATTTTTTAACTTTTTTTCTATAATTTTAAAAGTCTTTGCATAGAGAGTTTTTTCTCGAATGTTAATATCAGCATTTTTCAGTTCATGGTATTTCCCAATTTTATTTTTAAGGTAATATTGGTTAGCATCTGGGGCTTCAATTTTTTTATCGCTATTGTCTTTATACATGAGTTTAAGATCTGCATTGGAGGCAAAAGCATATTTGGGAACAAAAGCTAAAATAGAAATTATCAACAAGCTAACAAGTAAATGCGATTTATTTTTCGGCTTCAAATATATCACTCCTTTATGTTAGCATCCCTCAAATAAAAAAAAATAAAAGCCAAATCTGACTTTTATTTAACAACAGTAATTTTATTTAAAGGCTCTACGTTATGAGCTGGATTTTCTTGTTTTGAATAAGGTTCAGGTATAAGGACGATAATTAAATTATTGGTTTTATTTTGCTTATTCAATTTTAATGGTAAATCAATTTTTACTGTACCAGTTTTATCAACTGAAAAATAATCTAATCCAAGTTTTAATTGAGTGTCATTCTCTAGAGCAATGACTTTATAGTCCAGATTTTCCTTCTTATTATTAAATAAAAGAAATGTATTTAGCGAGTTAGCAGGGCTTTCTAGAAATGTTAATGCCTTCTCCTGATTTTGATTAGGTGATGAGGTAATATAGGGTAACCCGAATTCAAGTTGTTCATCTTTAAACGTAGTCAGTTTTTCTGGGATTTCAATTTTTTGAGAATCAGAATCACCCACTATCAATTGGTACCTTTGTGCGTAATGTACTGAGGTAACAAATTCTTTGTTTTTTTAAGGTGTATTTTTTTTTCTGACGAGTAAAACTAATAACTCATGTTTTCCTTCCTCAATATTTTTAATTGAAAATTGATTTACAGATGTTTCTCCTGAACTTAATTTGCCAATATCTAAAGAAGGGGTCAATTTATTCCTATGAAATATATCGACTAAATTATAATCAATAAATACAAACAAATTGTATTCATTTTCAAACGGGTAATAATTTGCAACCGTTACTTTTGCTTTGTATGGTTGAGAACCATTAATTTTTTCTATTGTTGAGGTAGGTGATACTTTTCCTTCACCTTCATAAAAGAACCTGGTTCCCCCTTTTTCAAATGGGGGGTCAAACGAACTTATGGTGGAGTTCGTTTGACTATTGCATGAAATCAGCAGCATGCTAACCATAAAAATAGCTATGATAAAAATTTTTTTGTTATATTTGATTAATATGTTTTTGTCCATCTTGATTCCCATGAAGTCATATCACTTGTATTATAAGAACTTTGTACAAAATGGTATGAATCCAATTCAAAATAGCCGGTTTTATATTCAGAAGGGCTAATCTGTTGAACGCGGACATATAACGAATTATATTGTGTTTCACTGTCGTATGCATATGCTGCACCATTCCTTTTTAATAATCCATCTACTGTTATTTTCTTTGCAGGGTTTATTATGTCTGTATCGCAACTTGTTGTAGATTGACCGTACACGCCAACAGACGAACTATACAAAATTTGTGAACTCCCATAGCAAGTTAAGTGAGGGAAAGTGACTCTTTCAGCTGCATTTACTGAAGTAGTTCCTAATAAGGTTATCCCGATTAGCGCTGATACAATAAATTTTTTGTTTAAAATCTTCATTTTTATACCTCCTAAAATTTTCTATATACTTATAATTCTTCCAATTAATTTAAAATCCTTCCAAATATACTATTTTTTTAATTTTTAAAATAATTATTAGAATTACCGAGAGTCTGGTAGTTTTCAAGAAGAATTATTGCACCATATGTCGCCTCTAGATTGGGAACATATTAATTTGCTGGGAGAATACCATAGAAAATGGTCTCGTTAAATTCTTTAAGCCCATTTATACTCTCTTAACATTGTTAAATATGGGCTTAGCGTTGTAAATCCGCATTTTCCTGACGTTCCCCATATATAGTCATTTATAATTCAAGTATATATCCAACACGATTTTGCAATTCGGAAGCCTCTTAAACCTTACTATGTAGTCAAACACACAGTACTAATCCAAAATTGGTCGGTGGGTATGCGTGTTGTAAATATTAACCTTAAAAAACTTATTGTATATGTAATTTTGACTTTTTCCTTATTGCGGTTGGTGACAGCTTCGCTGGTTCTACCCCTAGTCCTGAATTCAATACCACTCCTGATTGTGTCAGTTCCACTTTCTTTTTGAAAATAGGACCGTCCACAACAAAGGTATGGTACTCACCATATTCACCCATGACACAGATACCTTTCTTCTGGACTTCTTTGTAAAATTGCGAATCCAGAATCCGTCCCGGCCATGTATGCTCAAAGTGTTTCTCAGAAGCACGGCATATAACTGCAGTAAAGCCAAGTGACAAAAAATCTTCCAAGAGGTCGTTTGATTGTTCAGGAGAGATCCAAGTCGGAAATAATGGTTCTATCCCTGCTTTATTTGAGACTTTTTCATTCCATTTCCTGTCTTCATCTGCATATAAACTTCCAAAAGCCACCTGCTCGACGCCAAGCTCCTCTTTTATTTGTTTAAGTGCATCGACCAATGATTGTTCATAATCTCCGGCAGAGTCGACCAGTTGTATGCGGATGCCTAGTGCTTCTGCTTGACATTCAAGGATTTTCAGATTGATTCCATGCGCATGGCTGCGCGCATCCTTAGCTGATATCATCGATACCAGGCAAACGACATCTTTGTTTTCTTGTAAAAGCCTGTATAGTGCCAGACAGCTGTCTTTTCCGCTGCTCCAGCAGACAGCAACCTTTTTATCCTGTGTATCATTCAACGATTTTCCCTTCTTTCCATTCAGGGCATGAAGCTTTCATGCAGTATGTAAAATTTGTTCGAACAATGGATTCCACTTGCAATCATACCATTCTAAGCATAGTCGACACCTGTATTCATATTGCAATGTCCATCTTTTCTTTAATACTAGCACAGAACAGAATGTGGAGTTGCAAAGAATTCAGAAATCTTCATCCTGAATAGGAATTGAAATTTAACAAAAGATAATACAAAAAACCGGGAAGGATCCATACAAATGAAAAAAATAATCCTGTGTTTGTTTCTCTCACCTTTGTTGATAAACGGAATACAGCAACCGGTCACCCTAGCCCAAAATCTTGATAGTATCGGAGTGACGGTGCCTTCTTATGCAAAATGGGGGAGGATTGCCATGCAAAAAACGAAAGAACGCTACCCTGAAGCTCAAATCATCGATTATCTTCATATCGGGCGGGAAGATGGTGCTGACTACAGCACAGAAAAATTTAAACTATGGTTAAAAGGTAAAGATAAGGAATTCGGGGTGCTGATCAACATCAGGTTTGATCCCAAAACAGATGAATTGAAGCAGGTATCATTTAAAGAGGTATCACGATAGCCCAAAAAAACTGCTGACAATTCAGCAGTTTTTTCGGTGAAAGGATAATAACTGTTCAAAAAAATAATTAGTTTCTTCTGTTTGTTTGTTGGTTAATATTTCTCACAGCAGTCTCTTTAATTCATTATTTCTATACATTATCCCATCTTTCTTAACACTATCTTTCTGTACAATCCATTCATCATCAAATCCACATCTTCTTCTATTTTCAATGTTGTAGAGTATGATTTATGAATATCCTCAAAGACTAGCCCAATATCTGTACCCAACACTTTTACAAGAGGGCGCAGTACTTTCTGTGAAAGTTTTTTTTCTTCACTAGCAAACTTATCAAAGATGACAAGCTGCCCATACGGCTTTAACACTCTTTCCATCTCATTCAGGCTTTGAATTGGATCAGGCACTACTGAAAGAATAAGGCTGGCGAATACAATGTCGAAGCGTTCCTTTTCAAAGTCCATTCGCTGTGCATCCATTTCAATAAACTCAATGTTGGTGTGCTTGAATTTCTTTTTAGCCTTCTGAAGCATGACAGGTGAGAAGTCGATGGCTGTAACGGCGACATTCGATAGCTCCACAAGTTCAAGGTCCGCCCCAGTGCCGACTCCAGCAAACAGAACATTCTTATCCGTCAATTCCAAGTCTTTAAAAACATGTTTCCTTGCTTCTAAAAAAGCCCCCGAGTTGAAAATCGAATCATACACCGGTGCCCATAATTTGTAGATCCCTCTATTCCATGTATTGTTCACGTTCATCACAACCTCTGAAAATGACCTTCGCGCTTCAATGATACCCTATCTTACCACGTTGAAAGACTTAAAAAAAGAGTACAAAATCAACGATCTCATACCCCGAGTATTACCACTTATTCTTTTGTTTCTTCAGTATCATCCGGATACATTTTCTTTAAAAATGTAATCGAAGCCTGAATCAATTCCCTTAATACGTCTACCTCTATATCGTCCACTTTATTTATATATACACATGCCTTTCCAGTAGTATGTTTCCCGAATTTCTTCAGGATTTCTTCCCTAGTCTCATCCCCCGGTGCAAAATAAAGGCTTATTTTTGCTTTACGAGGAGAGAATCCAGCAAGGAATGAATCTCCTTCGTGCCCAGTTTTATATTTGTAGTGGTAAGAGCCAAATCCGATTATGCTCGGCCCCCACATTTTAGCTGGGAAGCCGGTTTCTTCTGTGAAGATATCCAAAAGTCTGTAGGCATCCTCCCTTTTTTTCTCACTATTTGTACTCTCAATAAATTCTATCACGCTGTTTTCGTTTTGTTTGGTTTTTAACTCGTACAAAACCCCACCCCTTTAATATTCAGCTATGTCTATACCTTCGACCTTCCACATGATATTTCCTTCACGAGGTAAAATACAATTGACCTTTGCAGGCCGACTCCCTCTGTTTAATGCTTGAAAAAATTGGAATACAACAAAGTTTTATCAGGCACCAGGGGTTCATATCTATGCTGCCGCCTATATTATAAAATTAATCCTGTACATAGGTGATTTTAATTGACATAGTATGATGAATCGAATAAGATGAATTCATAAATTAATATTCTCCTAAAGGGGAGTAGCTTTTACAATAAAGTCGTCATTACGGAGTCAACGACTCTCGGCTTTATTGACAACCATGTTGTTAGCGAGACCTTTACCAGCTGGTGAAGGTTGATATATGCAGTAAAATAGACCTTTACCAAACCGGTAAAGGTCTTTTTGTATATACAGCCTTAGGTTTGAAAGGATGAGAAGGTCTTGATTAAAAAAAATTTACAACAATTAATTCAGAATAATAAAGAGCAAATTCTGCGTGACAAAGAAGAATTAGAAAGAATCGAAGAGAAATTAGATAGGAAGCATACAAAACTCGAGAAGGAGAATGCCTGAATGTTATTAAGAAAGTACGTTTCCATGTTTGGTGTAGGATCTGCAAAGATTGATTTGGTATTGCCCAAAACGACCTTTCACCCTGGAGAGCTGCTTAATGGGTACTTCTTTTTGGAAGGAGGTATTGTGAAGCAGAAGTTGAGGAGAATCGACTGTGATCTAGTCATGGTAGACAAGTATTCAACAGAGAAAACAATCGATTCTACGACAATATTAAAATCGGAAGAACTCCAGCCTGATGAAACAAATAAGCTTAATTTTGTATATCGAATACCGAAAACACTTCAATCAGATGAAAAGGGTATACGTTATCTTTTTAAAACAAAATTGACATTTGACAAGGGAGTAGAAAGCTTGGATGAGGATTGGATAACGGTTGTTTCCTAGTTTAGATGAAAGAAAACGCCCTAAGTGGGCGTTTTCTTGAATTTAAGACTTACTTTCATTCAACTCTGAAGACGTCAACTTATTCATAATGGCCGTAACTACAGCGTGCACATCCACATTCTCTGTATCTATATACTCACCAAAATCATACTTTTCAAAAGCATAGAGGCATTTATCCGTCTGCTGGAAACACCAGTTCCCCTCTTCTTCCCCTCTGTTTAGGAGCCTGTCAAAAATCGTTTCCCTGCTGGCTTGCAGACAAAAGTGGTGAGTGTCCTCATCTATTTCTTTGAATCCATTCAATATATAAGTAAAGTATTCAGGAACCCTTAGCGTCATGGGGACGATAAGGTGATTTCCATATTTTTCTTTAAGCTTTCTGGCAGTTTCGATCGTAAGAACTCTCCAAAGCTCATAGTTTTGGAAATCACCGCTCTTTGATTCTTTCTTTTTGATATCTTCAGGCAGAATTTCTCTTATCATATACCCGACTATCTCTGGATCAAATATCATACTGTCACTGATATTATGTAAAAGCTCGGTTGCAATGGTTGTTTTACCTGAACCGAATGCACCGTTTATCATGATGATCATATTCATTCCCCCTTTACATATAAAAATTGGTCTTTGATAATGGAATAGTGATCCTTCGATAGCGCTTTCTTAATAAGGTTTTCATCATAACCCTTTTTCCGCATTGTCTGCAGAATCGATTGGACTCTATCTTCCCGTTTTCTTCTGAGATTCGATTCCAGCTGAATTTCCAAAGGAACCATCCTGATTGAGTTTCCACGAAATCTGGTCGTTCTTGCAAGGTTCCAGATATACTGGCCTCCTTCCCAAATCCCGCTTCCCGTCAGTGAGTCAGGAATTCCTGCAGAATCAGCGATATGTACAATCTCCACTTCATAATGATTGATCCTGTATCGGGCTTTCGACCAGGAAAACCCTGAAGGAAAGGTTTGATGAAGAACCGGTTCTTCCTTTGTTGAGAGCCATTCAGAATCTGACTCGGCACCATCGTTTGCTGGCTGGGCATACTCAGACATCAAGCGAGCGAATTCTTCCACTCCTTCCCGACTTTTTGTATATATATCCAGGTCTCCCGGCTTCATGTCACATCCTTGCAGCACCGAACCCACTGAACCGACTATCATCCAATCGAAAGTTTTGCCGCTATTTTCATAGGTATTGCATACAATTTGTAATGCACTCTCCCAACTCATTTATACACCTCATTCATATTGATATTTCTTAAAATAAATATGTTAATTTGATTTCAGGGGGAATTCACTATCTACATCGACGTGATGAGCCCTTGTATTATTTTCAACATATTCATGGGAATATCCTTTTATTTGGAATATTTTAACTGAATGATCTTTCTATCCTTACTTATAAAAATAAGCAGCCCGAAAGCTGCTTCATCATTCAATCATGAAATATATTCAATTTCAGTTTCGCAGACAGCATGCGCAATACTTGTCCGCCTGCCACGCTGTTTCCCTTTTTGTTGATGGATGGACCGATGATGCCGATTCCCATTCTTCCCGGCACAGCTCCTACTATGCTTCCCGAGACACCGCTCTTTAGCGGAAAACCTACTTCAACGGCATAAGTGCCGGATTCATTATACATTCCTGATGTAAGCATGATTGCTTTCACAGTACGGACGTGTCGGGCCTGGATCAGCTGTTCACCTGTTTCGACACTCCTGCCGTGGTTGGTCAGGAAACAGCCAAGTTTTGCCAGTGCAAGGGACGTGACGTCGATGGAATTCACCCGGTAATATAGATCCAGTGCTTCTTCAGCTTCTTTATTCGAAAGGACACCGGTACTTTCCATAAAATAAGCAAGTGAGCGATTACGGGCACCATTTTTGATTTCGGATTGATACACTTCTTCGTTAAACTTTACTCTCTCGTCACCTGTAATGGTTTGGAGAAAGGTTAAGATCCGTTTAAATCGTTCATTTACAGATGATCCGTTGACCAGGCTCGCAGTCGCTATCGCTCCCGAATTAATGAGTGGATTGTACGGCCGGTGTCCTTCATAGTCTTCCAGATTGGATATTGAATTGAAGAAATCATCTGTTGGCTCCATGCCGACCTTTTGAAAGACTACTTCTTTTCCGAAGTCTTCCAATGCAATCAATAAGATGATGACTTTTGAAATACTTTGAAGGGAAAAGCTGTAGTCATCTTCTCCTGCTGAATAAACTTCACCTTCTTGAGTGATGATGGTGACACCGAGATCGGTTGCATGTGACTGATCCAAACCCGGAATATGATCTATAACTTCTCCTTGTGCTGTATAGGGTCTGCATGCCTTCACCACTTCTTCCATAAACTCATTTGATAATTTCTCCAATCCGTTTCCTCCTCGTTTTGGTCTGATTCTTAGTATTTACCCAAAATAAGAAAACTTAAATAAATAGGCAAGAGAATGTGTAAATGCCCGCGAATTGTAGTTCTGCGGAGAATCATCTTGAATCACAGCAAATACTCCATCTTCCGGCTCTCCTTTCCTAAAACAATTCTAGCAGTTCATCGAAAGAATTGATTATGTAATCATAATTCTTTGCTTCACCGAATCCATAACTTGCATAAACAAAGGGAATACCGGCAGACTGAGCCGCTTTTTGATCCCCTGCTGTATCCCCCACGTAAACCAGCTGCTTAAGATGATTACGTTCGATGATCAGTTTAATATTTTCCCCTTTAGATAAACCGGTTCTCCCCGGGTTTTCATAATCAATGAAGTGCTTTTCCAATCTATGATACTCATAAAAAGCTTCGATGTATCCATGCTGGCAGTTGCTCACGATAAAGAGCTTGTACTTTTTCGCCAAATTTCCCAGTACTTTTTCCACATTATCATAAAGGCTTCCGCCTTCTTCTCTGAGATGCTCCTTCTCCACTTCCGAGCAAGTGTTCAGGAATTTCTCACGCTCTTTTGCATCTAGTTCAGGAAACAGTTTTCTTCCGATTTCGTGCATCTTCAGCCCCATTGTTTCTTTTAACTGCTGAGAGGTCAATTCCTTATTTATTTTGTCGTGTTTTTCAATTACCTTATTCCATGCAAACACTACCGTTTTTCTTGGATCCCATATCGTCCCGTCCAAATCAAAAATGATACTGTCCATCTCTTTTCCTCCTTGTTTACATAAGTATTTTTCTGAACGTAGTAATCCATAATCCTTCTTCCATTTCCTTTTCACCCATGATTTCAAACCCATATTTTATATAAAAATTAAGAGCAGGCGTGTTATCTGTTCCAGTAGAAACAACCATAGAGTCATTCTCTTTACCCTGCACTTCGAGGTATGACATTAGTTTTTCTGCAACTTTTTTTCTGAAATGATTGGGATGGACCATCAATCTGTGTATGTCTATAACATGGTTGACTATTTTAAAGGAAATGACTCCCCATAATTCCTCATTATCATGATAGCCGAAGAACGTTTCTCCCGATTGCTGTATTGAAGCCAGCGTGTCCTTTAATGGCGGCAAATCATCGTATCCAATTAACTTAGCTTCAATTGCATAAGATAAATATTGAAGATGTAATACTTCCTTTGCGCTCGATTCCTTGTTGATGTCGATCCGTTTTATCATAAGCCGTGCCTGCCTAATCCTTTTTTAACATAGATGATTTCCGGATCTCCTTCATCAAGATTGTCAACAAAACCGCTTTTCTTATAGCCCATAGTATAGAAAAGGTGATGCATGATGTCGTTTGATTGATTTGTAGAAGAAAAAATCTTTTCTCCGGAGAACTCTTCTTCAAACGCTGAAATCAGTGCTCTTGCCAGCCCTTTATTTCGATGTAAGGGATGGACAACGACCAAAGATATAAAAACCTGATCAAAGAAATGCCTGTTAAATAGAAGAAAGGCAGCAGCCTCTCCATCCATTTTGCAGACTAAACATTGCTGATGTTTGATCGCTATTTCAATTTCTGCACGTCTATGATCACTACCGATTGTTTCATTATCAATATGTACTAATTCATTTAAATCTTTTTGTTCTCCCCAATGTATATTCTTCATAGAATAACCTCCACATAATAAAGGAATAACCTTAGGTATCAATTCATTGTTGATTTCTCATATACCTTTATTGAACTTCCTCCTAATCCGAAAGCTTCAGTTGTATGTTTCCATTGATATTTTTCATAGTAACCGTCAATATCTGTTGCCAGATAAAGTTTTTTAAACCCTTTTCGAGCCGTCTCATCTAAAGCATACTGCAGAAACTGTGAACCCAACCCCTTGCCGCGGAATTCAGGGTCTACGTATAAACAAGCAAGCCAGGGAGTCAGGTCCTGACGGCTGTTAATATCATTGCGTAAGATAGCAAAAGTACCAATGACTCCCCCATTTTCTACAGCTATATAAAACCTGGGTATCTCCTCATCCGTTTCACACGAACGCAGCATACAATCCTTATAAAAATGGTAGCTTTCTTCGCTTCCCCATTGTTTCCAAAAAGCATTGACTGCTTCTTCAAATAAATCCTTCCGCTCACTTAATTCATAGATGTCCATTTTCATCCCTCGTTTTTAATGTGGTTTTAATACTCTTTAATGCCTATGTGAAGGCTTGGATCATATTTTTAAAATTATCCGAGAATTTTTTCTATTCATATAGTAAAATTATACAATATTACTATATGGGGGTGTAGATCATGTTTCTACATAAGATTGATGAAGAATTATCTTTAAAACTGGTGGACTTGAATGATACACACGAGATGTTTCAACTGGTGGATGCTGCCAGAAACCATTTAAAAGAGTGGCTGGGCTGGTTGGATTACACAAAGAAAGAAGATGATACTAAGCAATTCATTCAAAGCTGCATGAGGAGCTATGCTGAAAACAAAAGCATGAATACCGTCATTCTATATAAAGGGAAAATGGTCGGGACAGCTGGATATAATTCAATTGATTGGTCAAATAAAACAGCCTATATCGGTTATTGGCTCCATCAGGACTACCAAGGAAACGGCATCATGACGAGAGTTGCAAAAGCATTGACGGATTACGCTTTTGAGTATCATAACCTAAATAAAGTCGATATCAGGGCAGCTAAAGAGAACAAGAAAAGCAGAAGCATACCTGAGCGGCTTGGTTTTGTGGAAGAAGGCATTATCAGGCAGGCAGAATGGCTTTATGATCATTATGTTGATCATGTAGTGTACGGAATGCTTCATGACGAGTGGAAACGAAAAAGATAGAAAATATCAAATTTTTATAGAAGCCCTGGAAAAAGGGCTTCTATAAAAACTATTTACTGAATTCCTATTACTTTGAATGTCTCTCCATTCGTTACGCCTCATATATTGGCGACTTTAAGTCGTTATGGACAATCATCAAACAGCAATCTCAATTACGCATACGACAATCAGTATGGACAATGAGGTGCCTAACTGAAGAAGTGTGAGAAGCGGAATCTTCTTTTTCTGGTCAAGCTTCCATTCCATCCACGCACTAAGGCTGAAAAATATAACAGCTGCGCTAAGAAAGTAAAGCTCAGAACTTATAATGTCTTCATTTGTAAAACCAAAGTAGAACGCACCTCCCCCTATTAGAGCCAGCAGCATCCCTTCGCACACTTTTTGTATAGGATGCAATGACTTTTTTTCTGTTGAAGGCTGATTTTTTTTAATCCTCTTTTCGATCCTATCACCGATGAGAAATATTAACAGCATAAATGCTGAGGTGAGAGTCCATTCTGTCACTGGCCGTTCTCCCCCTTTCTTTTTTCCCTGGAGCTACTATTAGTTTCCATCAGGATGAGTATGTATTGGAAGCTATAACCAGTTGTCATTCTATCATATTAATCTATCAAGTATTAAGAATATTTAATCAAAGTCAGGGAATAATTTCCCCCTTACGTAAAAAAGACGCATTCATAGATAAATGCGCCTTCTTCAATCTATTTAATTTTACCGTAATGAGGGCCTGCTCCCGATTGCCCCTGAAGTGTCAAAAGCTGGGAGACGGTAATGAATTGGTATCCTTCACTTTCCAAGCTTTCGAGCAGCTCAGGCAGTGCTTTGGCTGTTGATGGGTGAATGTCATGCAATAAGATAATGGACCCTGATACAACTTCTTCTTTCACCTTTTTATTCACCTCATTTGCATTACGTGACTGCCAATCAAGTGAATCAACAGACCATAAAACTAAAGGTGTTTTATTTTCCTTTATATAGTCTTTTACGTCCTGATTATATGCTCCATATGGAGGTCGAAAAACAGACGGGGTTTGACCGCTGGCCATTTTGATCAGTTCATTTGAGGCTTCGATTTCTTTAATTATTTCTTCTTTATTGAGATTGGTGAGATCCATATGGCTCGTCGTATGATTACCGATTTCATGTCCTTGCTGCGCTACTTCCTGTGCAACTGAAGGATAATACCCTGCTTGGTTACCCAGCATAAAAAATGTTGCTTTTGCATCAAATTTATCCAAAGTGGAGAGTATTGCAGGTGTTACCTTTGGGTGGGGCCCGTCGTCGAAAGTTAAGGCTACAACTTTTTTATCCGCATCAAGATCAACGATATCAGGAGTGAATTCTTCAGGAAGTTCATCTTCCGCCTTCTCTTTTAACCCTTCCAGGATTTCTTCATTAAGATAGGGTGCCATTTTTTCAATAGGTATTTCGATGTTGACTGGACCAGCGGCTCCCGCAGCAATTTCATACTCATCAAAATAGAGAGTGAATCCGTCTTTATTTATCGACCATTTCCATTTGCCGGTGTCTTTTAAAGTTTCATTCAAAATATCCTCAAATACATACATGGCTATGTTGCTATCTGCCATTATTTCTTTTTTAACAAGAGAAGCAATCTTCCTCTCAGTGTTGTCTTTAACTACATGCCGCAATGTAAGAACCTTTTCAGTTTCTAAGTTGATAGTAAATGGCTGAATCTCTGTCTTGCCATTTGCTCCCCCTGTATATTGGTAAGATTCCAAGTTGAAACTATAAATGTTGTCGTTAACCTTAGATGTATCAATATGTATGTTCAAATGTGCACGTTTATCTTTACTGAGATATGCTTCATTCATTTTTACATCTTTCATAAACTCATTCTGTTTTTTCTGGATCCAAGCATTGATTTGGCTATTAAGTGCATCACTTTTCGTGTATGGTGTAGCAATTGAAGATGTAAAAAGCTCCCCCTCTTTGGTCTTTGTCTCCAGATTTAATCCTGGGAAATCACTTAGTTCTTTTTCCTCTACTTTTACAACTGCCTTAGAATCATTTTCAACCCATTTCCCTTTTGCAAAAAGGGAAAAAGATGCAATTAACAGAAACAGAATAATACTAATGCCTAGTACTCTTCTATTCATTTCAATCATACCCTTCCAATAGTTTTAATGTGTTCTTTCAAACTTATATATATATAAATCTCTTATACCTTATCCAAGTATAGAATTATATCATCTCAATCTATATAAACAATAGTCGAAAGGAGCTCCAACTTAATGCTCTGATATAAGACATAAACCCCCATCAAGTGTAAAAATCTCCCGTAATCCGGGCGCTCGTCCATACCAAATGGACAAAGGTACATAGAATGTACTAAGTCGAGGTATTACCTCTGGCAAATACGCGGAGTTAGGGGGAAATAATATGTGGTTTCCATATTTTCATGACTGCAACAGAAAAAGAAGAAGACACAACCGCTGCAATTTCTGGGATAACTTGATGTTTATCCACTGCTCGCACTATGATGACGACTACGACCATGATCACTGCAGGCACTCCAGAAGACGTGAAGCCGTTGAACAAAAATGTTTCAAAATCAAGGATTCTCATTCCTGCAATTGCCACAGAAAAGATCATCATCATCATGATGGGGATACATGCGGGTGCAAAAAAGATCACAGCAAGTGCGGATGCAAGAAAGAACATCATCATGGTGGCTGTGACTGCATGAAACATCATAAATGTCATTGTCATAAACACCGCGAACATCACGGAAAAAAATGTAATTGTGGCAGATAATGGAAAAACCCATCCAATATTGGATGGGTTCATTTTTTGGCATTGAACATTTTTTCTACTCAATGTCTTGAGGTATACTCATTTTCCTCTAAGTCCTCTAGTTCTTTTTTCGATTTACGCTTGAAAAATAAAACAACGAGTAGTGCAGGTATGGATAAAATGATGTATCCCAATAGTAGATTTAAAATAGCCTTCAACCTCCTTGGAACGTTTATCATTATTGTAACTCTTTCAACTTGTATTTTGTATGGAAACGTGTGAACATTATGCGAAGCTCATGCTATCTCGTTAGAGAGATTCCTTCTTCTCCCCCACCATGACAGTTAAGCTGATCAAGGTGACTAAAATCGTTGCTCCCATATCAGACAATATGGCGATCCAGAGTGTCAGCAGGCCAGGGATTGTCAGAAATAAGGCAATCAATTTCAGACCGAGCGCAAGTGAGATATTCAATTTGATGATTTTATTCACTCTCTTTGATATTTTAATGGCTGAAGGCAGCTTTCCCAGATGATCCTGCATCAAGACAATATCAGCCGTTTCGATTGCACTGTCAGTCCCTTTACCCATGGCAATGCCCAGGTCTGCAGTTGCCAATGCTGGTGCATCGTTTATCCCGTCACCAACCATGGCAACCTTTCCGCTTGCAGTCAGTTCTTTCACTTTTGCCACCTTTTCATCTGGAAGCAGACCTGCATAGTAATTCGTCAACCCGACTTGCTTTGCAACTTTTTCAGCCGTTTTATTGTGATCACCTGTAAGCATCACGGTATGTTTGATTCCGGCTGAATAAAGCTCATCTATAATTTCTTTACTTTCATCCCTGATTTCATCAGTGATGCCAAAGATGCCCAACACTTTTTCTTCACTCGAAACAATCACCAGTGTATATCCTTCACTTTTTAAAGCATTGATGTGTTCTGAAATATCAGAAGGTAATGTGAAGGCAATACTTTTTTCATTTCCTACCTTGTATGATTTACCTTCAATGACTGCAGATACTCCTTGACCAGATATCGTGCTGATTTCTTCAGGCTCTGCAAGAGAAATTTTTTGACCGTTCACTTTTTCCATCACTGCTTTTGCAACTGGGTGTGATGAAGATTTTTCAACTGAACCCGCCACATGGAGAAAGTTTTCTTCATCAAAAACAACCATTTTCTCTACATAAGGATGCCCCTTAGTCAGTGTACCAGTTTTATCAAATGCTACGGTATCAATCTTTCCAAGCTGTTCAAGGAATACCCCGCCTTTGATAAGGATTCCATTTTTAGCATTCCGGGCAATCCCCGAAACAATCGCAATCGGAGAGGACAGGATCAGTGCACATGGACAGCCCACGATGAGAACAGCCAGTCCTTGGTAAAACCAGAATCCCCATTCTCCACTTAATAGGAGTGGAGGGATGATCATTACAAGAGCAGATATCACCATAATGATGGGTGTATAGTATTTGGCAAAGCGATTAATAAATTGCTCGGTCGGGGTTTTGGTTTCCTGTGCTTCTTCTACCAAATGAAGAATTTTTGCAAGAGATGAATCTTGATATTCTTTCGTAATTGTTACTTTTAGGACCCCTTCGTTGGTAATACTTCCACCGAATACTTTTTCATCCTTTTCTTTTTCCACAGGCATCGCCTCACCTGTAATGGCAGCTTCGTTTACAGAACTTTTACCGGTAGCCACAATCCCGTCGGATGGAATCTTCTGACCGGATTTCACCAGCACCAAATCCCCAACACTCAAGGAACTGATCGGTACTACGCTTTCTTGTCCGTTTTCAATCAGGATCGCTTCTTTCGGAGCCACTTTGAGAAGTTCTTCCATGGACTTCCTTGCTTTTTCCATTCCTAAGCCTTCAAGCAGTTCGTTGATGCCAAATAGGATCGCAACAAGTGTTCCTTCTTTCCATTCACCAATGGAAAAAGCGCCTATTAAAGCAATAGTCATCAATGTATCTATATTGAATTTCAAATTGAGCAGATTTTTCGCACCTTTGATAAAAGTAGGATAACCACTTGTGGCTGCGGCTGTAAGGTACATGATTACAGGCACGATATTATTCAATTGAGTGTCTACATATATAGCTGAAAAGAAAATGATCGCCGACAAGCCGATCAGGATTTTCATTTTATCACTGCTGGTATGGGAATGGTCATGTGCGTGACCCTGGTCAGAATGAGCATCAGGATTTTCTTTCATAATTGCCGCTCCGTCCGATGAAAGAATTTTTTCAACCTTATGCATGTCGACTCCATCACTTAACACCAGCTTACTGCTGTTATAAAGGATTCTTGATCCCTCTCCGTTTTCTAATTGATTAATTCTCTCCTCCATTTCCCTCGCACAGTTGCCGCATGTAAGGCCCTGAAGTTTATATTCATTCATGGATATTCCCCCGTGATAGTTAGTGATGTCTTGCATGATGCATCGTCTGCTGAAGCATGTTCATCACATGATCATCATCAGCAGAATAATAAAGCGTTGTCCCTTCACGTCTGTATTTGACCAATCGAAGATTCTTCAAGAACCGTAATTGATGTGAAACTGTCGTTTGGAGGAGTGACAATCTTTCCGCAATTTCATTTACTGAATGCTCCTTTTGAGCTAATAAATGCAATATTTTCACCCTTGTCGGTTCAGATAATGCTTTGAACGTTTGCGTAACGATGAAAAGTGTTTCTTCATCGATTTCAACACAGTTTTCCTGATTGCTGGCTGACTCTGCATTTTTAAACTCGACTAATTTATCTTCTTTATTATTTTTTCCCATGGTGTCACTCCTATTCTACTTCAATATATGACAATGTGTTCATGTATTGTATTTTTATGATAAAAAAAGTTCGTGGAGCTGTCAAATATAATATGTAGAGGATATGTTCTGGCAGCCGCCTTTGATATACTTGTACCAATCTCTTCTATTTTATGAAAGGTAGTGTTTAACATGTTGACAGCCATTGGTTTATTTATCATTGCAGGGCTGGCGGAAATTGGCGGAGGTTACCTAATCTGGCTCTGGCTGAGAGAAAATGCTTCACCATGGTATGGGGTATTCGGCAGCTTGATCCTGGTGTTGTACGGAATCATTCCAACGCTGCAAAACTTCCCGACCTTCGGAAGGGTGTATGCTGCTTACGGTGGAGTGTTCATCATCCTTGCCATTCTGTGGGGGTGGTGGGTCGATAAAAACACACCTGATATGTATGATTTCATTGGTGCTGCTATATGTATGATTGGTGTGTCCGTTATTTTATGGGCACCAAGATAGAGAAAAGCTGAAGTCATGACAACTTCAGCTTTTCTTTATTATTTGGATTTCGTCCAGAAGAAAGTAAAGATAGTGATCAGACTAAATGCGGTCAATGCCAAAAATGGAATCGTGATGAAGCCTAACCAATTGATATATTCTGCATTGCATGGAACTCCGCTTGCACATGGCTTGATGCCTCCAAATCCTGGCACCTTCTGCTCCAGATAATGAAAAACTGAAATGATGCCTCCAAATATGGACATTGGAAGGACGATTTTCTTTAAGCCTGAATCATTTTGGAAAGTGGCTACACCGAGTATCAGGGTCAACGGATACATGAATATCCGCTGATACCAGCATAGTTCACATGGAATAAACCCTTTCACTTCACTGAAATATAAGCTTCCCAAAGTGGCAGTGATTGAAATCAGCCAGGCTCCATACATGAAAAGTTGGGTTTTATCAATCTTTTCCCCGTTCATTACTCCTGACCTTCTTCAATAAGTGATTTAATTCTTTCATAATCATATGGATCTTCTAATTTTGTTCCGTTGATAATAATTGTCGGTGTTTGCTCTATGTTAAATTCTTCTACCAGATTTGTATCGATGTTAAGCTGGTCTTTGGCTGCTTCACCTTCAATATCCTTTTTCAATTGTTCAGCATCCATATCTGTGGTCTTTTCAGCCACTTCAACCAGCTTGTCCACTGTCACCCAGGCAGCATCATGATTTCCGCCTTGAGGCTGCTCTTTATATAATTCCTTCTGGAACTCCCAATAAGAATCGGGATCATGTTTAAAAACTGATTCTGCAGCCTGTGCTGCAAGGATCGATTCTTCTCCATGGAATAAAACATTTACATACGTTAAATTCGCTTTGCCCGTATCAATAAAGTCACTCTTGACTCTAGGATAAATCTGTTCTCCCCATGCTTTGCATGCGGGACACTTGAAATCCCCGAACTCAACGATCGAGACAGGTGCACCCTCTTCGCCGAGGATCGGCTGACCATCCGTCGATGGATGAGACTCGAGAGTTTCATCCTTAGGCTGCGCTTTATTATTCAGCATGACTATCGCTGCTAATAGTACGGCAACCAATAGAGTAATGATAACTAAGTATTTCATTGGTGATGCTTTCTTTGTACTCAATGCGTTCTCCCCCATTTTATAAAAATAAGCATAAGACTATCATAGCATGTTTATAAAACCCATTAGGCAAAAAAACTGACAGAAATTCGACAATCAGCATAGGCTGCCACTGTTGCAGAAATGAATTAAATTGATAATGAAGAAGGCTGGGACACAACACTTTGTCCAGCCTCTTAAATCTTTTCATATATTTATTAATCAATCTTTAAATTTATCTTTTTTTTCTTGCAAGAGAGCAATCATATTCATTAGATTCCAAAAGGATCAGAATAACGAACTGTGCCGGTGATTCCCTTAAGTCCGCCTCTTTCTAATTCCATCGCCATAAAGTATTCGTCCCCTATGTCAATTGGGGCTTTTATTTCAAACTCACTTGCCCGTTTAAATCCAAAGCGGGGATAGTATGCCGGATGACCCAGCACGATCATTGAAGTATATCCCAGCTTCCTTGCACGTGCAATTCCTTCCTGTATCAGGGAAGTCCCGATACCCGTCCCTTGATAATCCGGGTGTACCGCAATAGGGCCCAATGCGACGGAGGGAATCATTTTTCCCGTATGATTCTCTATATGTATTTTACTGAATAGAATATGTCCAGCCAAGAATTTTCGATCTGTCACCGCGACAAGAGAAAGCTCCGGAATATATGCCTCACTCTCCCTGATTTTCTCAATAAGAATCGATTCATCTTCCTTCTTAAAAGCGAGATCGTTTACATCTTTTATTAATGCAAAATCATCCATTATTTCCTGTCTGACCACCACTTCAACCATCCTGCATCCCCCTATGTGAAGACCCGTCCCTTAACGCTTCATATAAGGGACGGGCCATTGTCATTATGTTAATGATAACCGATTCAATATTCGATTTCATCATAATCTTTTGGCTGGGGTTGTGGTTGGGACTGTACGTTCTCACTGTTTGAAATATTCTCTATGGTTTGCATGTCGCCCTTTTCCTTCAGTGGTACATCTTTATTATGTTTTTCTTCTTTCAATATACGCATCTCCTTTCATTTGAGTTGGGAATAATATGTGCAGTAGAGAAGGAAAACATGCCATGACTAGTGATAATTTGTTTTAATAAAGCTCTTTTCTATACTGTGTTGCTTAGAACACAAGAAAATTTTTGAAGTAGTATGAAAACATCAAAGTTGGTTACCCTTGTTACTAATAAACCCAGCGGTGGAGGTGACCCCATGATCAAGAAAAACTGCACGTGTAAGCGATGTAAATGCCAAACAAAAAAAGAATGTGATTGTCCATGCTGCTGTGAAAAATAAAAAATCCCCGGGCACCTGTATGCCTGGGGAATCCACCACTACTAAACTTTAACGTTCACTGCTACGATTTCATCAAAATATTTAAGTGATTTCATTTCTGAATCCAGCCACTCATTCTTTTTCCAAGCATTCTCAATGAACACTTCTGCGATCATTCGCTTGCGCTCGCCCCCAAATAATGCTGCATCACTCAATGCGACGACACTTTCATAAACCCTTACCATTAACTCCGCTATACGCTTACTGTGATACGTCTGGGTGTCTTCATGAGCACTTGCTACTTTATCCAATACGGTTTCCAGGATAGTCAATCCTTCTCGAACCGTTGTAGTTAACATACTAAGATCCTCAGGAAGTCCAGCAATCACCTTCTTCATTTCCTTGATAAACAACTCATGTACCTCATGTTTCTTCATCAAGCGGAGCACTTCAAGACCTAGTATATTCGCGGTCCCCTCCCAGACGGTAAGTACTTGTGCATCCCTTAGCAGGCGGGGCAGAACGAAGTCCTCGATATACCCGTTGCCTCCATGAATTTCAATTGCTTCATGTGAAAAATGAATGGCCTGTTCTGCACTCTCTTTCTTCAAAATGGCGATGAGCAGCCTGGTGAGCGCCTCTTCATCTTCAGTTGTGGGGATATCATCATTTGCTGCGCGGTCAAACTTTTCCACCAAACTGAAGACTGCACTCGTCTCGACCTCTTGTTTAGCAGCCAACTGAACGAGACTTTCTCTGATCATGGGGTAGTGCGTCAGCTTCTCACCAAACGCCTCACGGAAACACGCATAATTTCTCGCTTCCAAATAGGCTCGGCGCATGATACCGATCGACGCAACGGCATTGCAGATCCGCGACAGGTTCAAGGCTTCCATCATATAATAAATGCCTTTATTCGGTTCACCCACAAGGTATGCTTTCGCTCCATCAAACTCGATTTCAGCAGAAGGTACAGCACGAACGCCAAGCTTATCCTTCAATCTGCGGATATGAATGCCATTCAATCTGCCGTCCTCCTTTCTCCATGGCACTGCGAACAAACTGAGTCCTTTTGTACCTCCTCGAGCACCGTCGATCCGTGCCAGGACCATTGCGACACCGCACATACCGGAATTGGAGGCGAAATACTTTTCTCCAAAGAGTTCATAGCCATTGCCCTTCTCAACCGCACGCACTGAATTCGCCCCTACATCCGAGCCCCCCTGTCTCTCGGTCAGGAAAGTAGCTCCTTCATACAATTCGACTTCTCCCGTCGCCAACACATGCTTCAAGAACTTTTCTTTCACTTCCGATGGTGCATATTTTTCCAGCAGCAGTGCCGTTGCCATTGTTAATGTGACTGGACAGTAAAACCCTGGCTCGGTTTGTGACAAGAGATATCCTTGGGCATAGGAATAAAGATAATTTCCCTTGCACCCCAGTTCGGGTATTTCTTTGTGTATATAACCCACAATTCCTTTTTCATAAGTCTCCTCGACTGTTTTCTTATAACCTTCATTCACCCAGATCTCTGAAATTTCTTCACCGAAGCGATTATATTTGATCAGCCGGGGCTGCCCTTCACGGTCGGTGTGAACCGCCCGCTCATCGATACTGACAGCACACATTTCACCGAAATCGGCCAGTTCCTTATTCGCCCATTGATAAAAATCGCCTTTAAGATAGCGGCGCATAAGCTGCTGAAGGTGAGGATCCTCAAGATAAAAGTTTTCTATTTTCTTCATTATGTACCTTCTCTCCTTTTACTTATTTTCCTGCAGCATGGCGGCAGTCCTGAACGGGTACATTCATTTATTTCTCACCTATAGATTCAATTTCTCTTGAACTATATCGTTGCTCATTTTATTTTAAGAATATTCCGATACTTTCATTTTACCATTTACGGTACCGTTAAGTTCAATAGTTTGGGTAGAAATTTATAAAATTTATTATGAATGGAGCATGATCCTAGTATTCCGGCCATTTTGACACGGGACAATATCCGGTTCCCATATAATGTGAAAAAAACAGGGCAGGAGTGTTTCCTTGTGAAAAAGAAGGTTCTGCTTTTCGCTGATGTCGGAATCGATGACACCATTGCGCTAATTTATGCATACTTAAGTGATGAGATAGAACTTGTCGGAGTTGTAGCGGATTATGGAAATGTACCAAGGGTTCGTGCAATCCAGACAGCGAATTTCTTAATGACATATGTTCCGGAAGAAAAGAAGTTTCCTATTATCGGGGGCGCAGAAATTCCCATGACAGCCAAAGAACCAATATTTTACCCGGAAATCCATGGGGAGTACGGCTTGGGGCCAATCATTCCCGATAAATTAGGGAACACAACTGAAAACTTTTTCGAAATCGTGAAAATCATTGAACAATATGATGGAGAATTAACCATAGTGAGTGTAGGAAGGTTAACGTCGCTCGCAACCATGTATATTCTGTACCCTGCCTTAATGGGTACAGTGAAGGAAATTTATGTGATGGGAGGCGCATTTTGGGTTCCGGGAAATGTAACAGCGGTCTCAGAAGCAAACTTTTATTCAGATCCGGTTGCGGCAAGACTGGTGATGAACTATGCGGATAACTTAACAATCATTCCACTGAATGTCACTGATTATGCAATCGTAACGCCTGAAATGGTGGACTATATAGACTCCAAAGGACGTACGGAGCTGTTAAAACCCCTGCTCGATTACTATTATGCTTTCTATAAGGAACGAAATCCAGATATTCAGGGTAGCCCTGTACATGATGCGATTACCCTTATGGCCCCTCTTTATGAAGATATGTTCACCTTCAGGGAACTGCCCGTTTATATTGAGACAACGGAAGGGCGTATCAATCAAGGGCAAAGCATCACAGATATCAGGCCGTATATCAAGTTTGAGGAAGATGCTAAAAAGCACCGCATTGCATTCGGATTTGATTACAGGAAGTTTTTTAACCGATTTATGTCAGTTATGACGGGAGAAGTCTTTGAATGAGCGTATTGCTCAAAGGACTCTCTCTTTTTTATTGAATTTCTAAAATAACATGTAAACTAAAAACCCGAACTGACTTGCCAGCTGGATGGCGAATAAGTTCGGGTATTACTTAGGCTAAAACTTATTTGTCCCAGCCACTTCTTGGACGTATAAGTGATTACTCACCAAGCGTCTGATCACTTTTAAAGGGAGGTGACGTTTGATCGTGTTCCCTTGTTGCGTTAGTTGGATGCATCTTAGAAGTAACTTGTGGTAATAATTCATCTGCAAATTCTGTCATTCCGGCAGCATAAGGCCGATTTGGCTGTTGAAACTTGTGTTGCATATTATTTGCAAAGCTTTTTAACGGTCCAAACGTGCTCGCAGACATTCTTCCTCTTGTAATGGCAAATACAGCACCCATCACTGCTGCCCCAATTAGAGACCATAGTAATGTCCCTCTGTTTTTACGTCTTTTCCTCATGAATCCCGTCAACTGCATCAAATTCCTAGTATTAATGAGTGATGTTAACCACTGAAAATTATTCATTTGAAATCCCCCTTTTAATGACAGCTACCCTCTTATTATCTCTTGAGTGTTAAACCTTTATTAGTGGGAAAGTTTACTCTTTAAGAACTACTTGGATACAGGTTCATGATTGAATAAATACACTCGATAAGGAAAAGTTAATAAGAATACTTCAAGAAAGGAAAGAAGAGATGAAACGCAAATTAGAAACCAAAGTATTGCGCGGCTTGATGATATTTGGGTTTTTGGCTTTCTTTCAATTGATTCGGAAGCCCCCTATGAAAGACTGGAATATTGTCTTCCTGCTGAAAAGCTATGTTGCAACTTTTCTTGATACAATCGTTGTGCGAAACGGCTATATTAAATATCCAGTCACTCTCTTTAAGTCATTTGATATCAGCGTCATTTTCAGTTATCTGCTATTCCCGGTAACTTGTGTATATTTTAATCAATTGACAAAACACTCAAGATTTCCAGCAATATTTTTAATTTGCACAGCATTCAGCCTCCCTATGGCACTTGTAGAGCATTTTCTTGAAAGAAATACGAAACTGATCGACTATAAACGAAATTGGAACTGGCTCTTCAGTCTTGGTTCAATCTTTGGATCATTTATTGGAGTACGTTTCCTCTACAAACTCATTAGTTACCTATCAGAAAAATATACCTTACAACCAACTTCCAGTATGGAAATAAAAAAGAACCAGTTGAGATAATCTCCTCGGCCGGTTCTTTTCGTTGATTTAAAAAGGGAAAGAGGTTACGTCTTTCTCCCTTCGTTCTTTTAATGATTACTTTCATAGTCTTTCTTCACAATTCCATAGATATCAATATCTTCAAAATGACCAGAAAACAAACGATCCTCTTTCAGTACGCCTTCTCTTTTTAATCCAGCTTTTTGAAGAACGGCTATCGAACCAGTGTTTTTCGACAAGGCAGAGGCAAAGATCTTGTTAAGACCAAGATCTTCAATTCCGAAATTCATCATTTTCTTCACTGCTTCAGTGGCAAGTCCCCTGCCCCAATAAGGTTGCCCTATCCAATACCCAAGCTCACCCTTCTGGTTTTTTTTATCGACACGTAACGTAATGGTTCCAATAAGTTCATCGGTTTCTTTCAGGGTGATCGCCAATGGATATTCAGTGCCATTTTCGAATAAAGCCGGCTGGATATCGATCCAATCAATGGCGTGCTGTAATAAATACGGCTGAGGCAAGCCGATAATCCCCGCTACCTCCTTATTGCTTGCGAGCTTTTGTATATCCGGGGCGTCGCTCTTCGTGAAGGGTCTCAATTGGAGTCTATTGGTGGTTAATGATTTGAACATTTTATTACACCCCTAAATAATATTAAAGGTTTTCGAAGAATAATCTTACGACATCTGCTCCTCCGATAAAGGTTCCCAATGAACTGCCCAGGTTGGCTAATACTACGATTAATAATACACGAGTCACCTTATTAGACCAAAATCCCTTCACACTTAATACATCTTCAGATAATCGGTCGAAGTCTGCAACATTCGGACGCTTAAAGTAAGCCTGGACGGCCCCGGCAAACCACCCCGCAGCCAGCAATGGATTGAGCGAAGTGATAGGCGCTGCAATAAACGCGGTTAATATGGCCAATGGATGCCCGAATGCAATTGCCACACCCAGAGCAGAAAATCCTCCATTCCATAAAATCCAGCTGATTGACTGCTGCATACCTGCATCAGGGTTGGAAATGAATGTGTACGCAATGAGTGCCAGTATGAAAACCGGGATCCCCCATCCTATGATTTTAGGAAGTTGGGATTTTGGCGGGCGTTCATTTAATTGATCAAGATTATGTTCCTTCTTGATCTCCTCTTTAATTCCAGGAACGTGCGCCGCACCCAGCACAGCAACAATTTTCTTTCCTGGAGCTTCTTTTATCTTTTGAGAAAGATATTGATCTCGTTCATCAATCAATGGTTTCTTCAAGCGAGGAAATGTTTCTGTAAATTCATTTAACATCCCTTCAAGCATATCCTTCGATTTCAGCTTCTCAAGCTCTTCTTCTGAAATATTGTCGTTACTAAAGATGCTGTATATGATTTGCATAAGTAATTTTGCTTTTCCAGTAAACCCTACATTACTCCAGATCCGGGAAAACGTCACCTGTATATTCCGATCAGCGAGGACAAGTTCCGCTCCTGTTTCCTTTGCAGACTCAATACCTTGGATCATTTCCTGACCAGCTTGAATGCCCAGTTGTTTCGCCATTCTTTTTTGAAAAGAAGAAATCGCTAAGTTCATCAATAAGAATGTCGCTTTACGATCTTTTATCACTTTGAAAATATCCGTTTCCTTCCATTTGTCCCCTTGCATGATGGACTGGTATCTTTGTTCATCCAGCTCTACACACACGGAATCAGGCTGTTCTCTTTCAATGACTTCCTTAACTTGTTCTGCGCTCTTCTTTGAGACGTGGGCAGTGCCGATCAGTATGTATTCTTTACCATCCAGGCTCAATCTTGTTATGTTCTGTTCTTCCATTTCTATAGACATCGGGTACCTTCCTTTTCAGGATAATTTAAACATTTTCAACCTTTAATTATTTTACCATTATTATAAACATTTGCCTGAAAACTTTTTTGCATATTTATATAATATCTGGACTTTGACTGTTTAACGCTGCTTTCATTACCCTGAGTAGTCCAGACTTTTAATTAAGATACTATGATATTAACATTATCCATCATCTTCAATCATTAATATCTCCTTGATATCTCTTTCGCTGAGGTAATTTCCCTTTCCCTCAGCCGGATCAATGATCTCTTCGATCATACTTCTCTTTTTCTCCTGAAGTTCATTGATTTTTTCCTCTATCGTTCCTTTGGCTACAAGTTTGATAACCTGCACTACATTCTCCTGTCCCATACGATGAGCGCGGTCAGCAGCCTGCTCTTCAACTGCAGGATTCCACCAAGTATCATACAGGATGACCGTGTCTGCACTATGAAGATTTAGACCAGTTCCACCAGCTTTTAGCGAGATAAGGAAGATATCCCGTTCCCCTTTATTGTATCGATTACACAGGTTCAGCCGTTCTTCCGAAGGTGTTTCTCCGTCCAGGTAAAAAAAGGAGGCGTTTTTCTGTGCCAGCTCTCTTCCAATTAATTGAAGCATGCTGGTGAATTGTGAGAAAATCAAGACTCTCCTGCCTGAGTGATTGGCTTCTTGAAGGATCTCCAATAGATGCTCCATCTTGGCGGAGCCTCCTTTATAACCGTCTACAAATAGTGCCGGGTGGCAGCATAATTGCCTCAACCTTGTGATACCTGCCAGGATTTTGATTTTGTTTTTTCGCAGTGTATCTTTGTCCAGATGCTTCAGTGTGTCGTGACGCAGTTTAGCAAGGTATGCAGCATAAAGTTTCTTTTGATCCGGAAGCAATTCGACTGTTTCCCGTGTTTCAATTTTTTCCGGAAGTTCATCAAGCACGTCTTCTTTCACCCTTCGAAGCATGAAGGGCTGGATCCTGCGGTTAATCGTTTTACGGGTGAGCTGGCTGTATTCCTTCAGGCCAAGGAATAGCTGTGGGAAAACAACATGATAGATCGACCACAATTCCTCAATTGAATTTTCGACCGGCGTCCCAGTCAGAGCGAATCGATGACTGGCCTGTATTTTTTTTACTGCTCGAGCCGTTTGAGTTACAGGATTCTTAAAAGCCTGCGCTTCATCGTAAAACACTGCAGAAAAGTTCTGGTTTTCAATCCAATGAATATCCCGCCGGACAATCGGATAAGACGTGATGACGACATCGACCTTCGAAATATCTGCTTGCAGTCTTTTCCTATTCGTTTTGTTTCCGTCCAGGACCATTGCTTCAATACCCGGTGTGAATTTAGTAAATTCACTTAACCAGTTATATGTTAATGAAGAAGGACAAACAATGAGTGCCGGTGCTTGCTCTCCTCTGATTTCATTCATAATCGACTGAATGAATGCGATGCTCTGCAGAGTTTTTCCCAGGCCCATGTCATCTGCAAGAATGCCTCCGAAACCGTAATGAGCAAGCGTCTTCAGCCATTGATAGCCTCTCTTTTGGTAATCTCTTAGAGTATCGGCAAGATTAACTGGCACCTTGAATTCCAGGCTGTCTGGGTTACGGAGCGTGGCGAGGAACTCCCTGAATGATTTTTCAATCTTAAATCCTTGGCTTCCGTCGACATGATCAAGAAGTTCGAGACATTGATTCATAGGGAGTTCCAGTCCATTTGCCAGAGATGTCGGATTAACCTCCGCTCTCTGAAGAAAGCGCTCGATTTCATGGGCTTCCCTAGTCTCTAAAGACATCAGGGAACCATTCGGTAATCGGTAATATTTCCTTTTTTCTTCTAGGGCTGAAAGTAATTCATATACGTCTCTTTCCGCGATACCGTCCATCTCGAACTTGAATTCGAGCCAGTTGGTCCTCTCTCTTTTTACCTTGACTCTGATTTGCGGCTTCGCGTTCCCACGGAATATTCGATTCCTTACAGCCGTAGTGGCATAGATTCGAGCGATCTTTTCAAGCTTTGGCAATTGATAATAAAGAAAATCGAATTCCAACTCTTCATTGTGAAGAAAATAGCCACCCTCAGTCCGGGCAAAGGAACTGCCCTCCATGTGGGATAAGATGAGTTCTTCCTTTTCGATATCCCTGATCACCAAAGAGCCAGTTGGCATTTCATGGTCTTCCAATGGGTTTATGACAATATGGTCATATTGAAACTCCAGTCCGGCAAGCAGCTTATTATTCACTCGATCCAGGTAAAGCTTTGCAACCAAGGGTGTATTCATATACTGATCAGATAACGTTTTTGAAATACTCACCTCACCCAGTTTCTTAAGATGAGGAGCCACTTTTTCTAAAAAAAAGCTGATTTTATCTTTAGGAATGGCTATTTCATCTGTTTTGGATTCATCAAGCATTGCTTTTAGTTCGGCTAGCCGGCTGCAGTCCGTCTCATTAAGTTCAAACAGTTTACCGCCGTAAAGGATGGAATTGTATGGCTTTAAAAGGACCATTCCGGATAGCCCTAGAATACGTAAGGTATATTTGCTTCCTTCCGATACGTTAAAATCAAATTTTAAAGGTAACGTTTTCTTTGATTGCTGGATATCGTAGAATTGTTTATCTTTTAACTTCACCTTAACGTCTGAAACTTTTACCAATAAAGGGAGAATGACTTCCCATGAGGACGGTGAAAGAATCAATGTATCTCTGGCTGTTTGGACTCCACCGTTCAGTTCGTCTATGTAGATTCGTTCATCGATAAGTACTTTCATCAATTCTCTCACTAAAGCATCTACTTCTCTTGCCAAAAAATATTTCCTTGGAGTATAAGTAAAGCCTTCAATTACCTCGAAAGGTCTTCCTTCGTTCAACGTTTTTAAAAAGGCACGTATATCTCTTATCGGATGGTTGTTCAAGAAGATTCGAATACCTATTAGGTTCTGACCATCGGCAATTGAGACAGGCAGACATATAAAAGCTGCGTTGACAGCTTCCCTTCTTTCAAAATGACGCTGTTCTCCACTTGAAAGGCTTTCTTTATTATTGAACAAAGTGAAAAAGTCTTCAGTCAAATCTTGTCCGGATGTCTGTTGTTTACGCTGAATGGTAATCAATACTGCAGCGACATGCTGACAAGAAAGATCAAATGAAGCAAGTTTCGGGCAGCTGCAGTCCGTATGCAAATCGCCAGAAGCGTCTAGTTTGACTGTGACCTCAAACTTTTCGGCACCGTTTACCACAGCTCTACAATGCTTTCGCCTATGCTCAGTGATGGTGACTTTATTGGTGCGGACGTAAGTTTCTCCCCTCTTGAAGGAGACAGTCCCGCACATATCTTGAATGATTGCAGGAGTTAGCTTAAATTTCATGTTTCTCTCCTTCTAGCTATTACTAAAGGTTATGGATAGGTTGATTGTATCATATTTGAGTACGAAGTCCTGTTCATTTTAATTGGAGCAAGAAACAATCATCGAAGTAAAAAAAGAGCCAGCCTTCATTGAAATGAGGGGAATGGCTCTTATAGCAATTATGTAAAGTTCTGGGAGAATTGAAGATTGTATGGGTGACGAATACGATATAGATTTAAAGAAATTTACTTTCCTTCACCAGTATAGATCTGGAATGTCACTCCAAATTTATCTATTACGCAGCCGTAAAGCGGGCTGAAGAATGTTTTCTGTAAGGGCATCGTTACTTCCCCGTCTTGCTTTAATCCATCAAATAGTTTCTGAGACTTTTCTGGATCACTGGTTGTGATACATAGTGTTACTTGACTTCCTGTCGAGTGGGGCTGCCCTGGGAAGGTGTCACTGAACATTATTTCAGTTTCACCTATTTTAACCGTTGCATGCATGATACGGTCCTTAGCTTCTTCCGGCAGTTGAAATTCGGGATCTTCCGGGCTTTCACCAAATGTTTGTGAGTAAAGGATCTCTGCATCCAGAGCTTCCTTGTAAAAATTCATTGCTTCCTGCGCGTTTCCATCCATCACTAAATAAGAAAAAACTTGTACTGTCATCTTAAATCAGCTCCTAAAAAGAATGATTGTTCTTATTGAACCTCCACATAGATAACCTCGTAAAACGATTCAAGTTTATACCATCACCCACTACATTATTATCATAACGAATGGAACAGATGTTCGCAATATGATGTTTGGATTATTTTTCACATTTATGAATTTTTAACTATTGGACCATGGTCTATCGATAGAATCCTTCTAATAGGTATATAGTAGACACTTTATATCTGGAGGTGCTCTTAATGTTCGGTACCGTTGAAGTCATTCCTTTAGAAAAGTTAATCGGCCATGATGATATATATGGAAATCAGATTTGGCCGAGCCGGTTGAAGCCTGGAATAGTAAAAAAAATTTGTTATCGCATTTATAAAGATTCTTCGTCTGTCACATATGATATTAACGGAGGTTTTAAGAAGTACGTAAATGTCGAAGACTGTTTATCTTCTTCTGCCATTTATAGGGAGACACTCTCATTTGAAACTGCATATCAACTGAAGGATACAGTGATGATCGAAATTGCCGGTTTGAAACGAAAGGCAGCAGTGGATTCCATCGAAGTGAATTGGATGGACGATACGTGTATTGTCCGTTATGCGGTAAGGGATAGAACAGAAACGGTTTATTATGGGGTTTCTGAAAAATTATTGGAGAAATGGAATGAAGGCTATCAGTGAAAAGCCGGCACAGAAGGCCAGCACGTTTTTATTTTCAAAGTGCCGATAAAAGACGAACTCTTCTTTTTGTGTTACCATATTTTTAAAAAGCCGGCGGGAGGAATGCTTTTTGTTAAATATGGAAAATACAAAAACGAAGGACATCGCTGATGCCATTCTCAGCTTGAAAGAGAAAATGGTAGAACAACGGGTTGTAGATAATCAAGATAACTACTCAAACACAATCAGTAAAGATATAAAAATATGGCGGCACAACCTTATAGAGATATATGCTCAATCTATCACGGACAATCTTGAAACCTCATATGAAAATTTAAGAGTATGGGGTGAGCAAGCAGTGAATTTACTAATAGACTTAGAGCTGCCCCTGGATATAGCAATTGAAGAAATAAGGAATTACAGAGATAAAATTGGTGAAATTATCAGGGACGAAGCTGAAAAGCAGAAGCTTTCGTATACAGAGTTCTATAATGTGCTTTCTCAATTCAACTCTGTTGTCGATCGTGCCGTTCACTGGCTTAGCATTTCATACAGTAAAAAATATTATTCAAGGATCCATGCAGCTGAATCAGTCGCATTGGAACTGTCTGTACCTGTCATCAAAGTCACGGATACCATTGGGATTCTTCCGCTGGTCGGTGATATTGATACAAAGCGTGCCCAGGAATTAATGGATAAAGCTTTGATAAAAGGATCTCAGCTGGGGCTGGATCATATCATTTTAGACTTATCAGGGGTTCCAATCATCGATACGATGGTGGCTGACCGCATCTTTAAAGTGATCGATGCCCTTGGTCTTTCAGGCATCAGTGCCACCTTAACCGGAATCAGGCCAGAGATTGCTCAAACAATGATTAACCTGGGGATAGATATTTCCAATATCCCTATCTATTCAAGTCTTCATATTGCAATGAAAGCTCTGCAGGATTAGTTGGAACATTGAAAGGGAGTCCCGGTTTTCCGGGGCTCCCTTTTTACTTAATCATAGTATTTTACAACCTCAAATATACAAGCCAATAATAATAGTGGGAGTTCCCCTTCTTTTGAGTCGATGAATACCTTGCGGGGCGGGAGTTTTCTCTGATATGTTATGACGGCAATGTCTAAGTCATTCTTTCGGAACCTTATTTCACTATCTTTAAGGTTAATATAAACATGGACCATTTCCCTTAGATAAGGAAATGACAGAATTATGTTTGACCTTTTCTCCGACTTACTTTCAATAGTAACCATTTCAACCTTTCCATTTGAAGTTATCTCCATCTCCCAGCTGCTATGGAGGAATTTTTTGTGATCGTTCCTATTATGTAATTTGATTTGAAAACTTTCATCCCGGTTTTCACCCGATAATTGTATATTTCTGCGAGGCAGGAAAAACGTCAGCAACTGATGGATGATGCTATGAAAGGTCCGTTTCACATAACCTACATAGTTGGTTTTGACATCGATGATTTCCGCAGGTTTGGAGGATGCCCTAAACCGATTTTCATAGTAGATCGCTTTCGTTGCCAGCTTTCCGTCACCGCCGGTCTGCAAGCCTTTCTCACTTCTTGTCACCCAGTACCCTATTCCAACAAATAAAATAAATACAATCAATACCATGATGTAGAACCATGGGGGAACAATTCCCGATGTAAACATCCGGCGTACCCTCCTTCTCTTACAATTCATTTACCCACTATAGTTATATACTAAAATACACTCCCGGCGTACTCTATCCTCCACCTTCCTGTTATTTAGAGAAAAACGCTTTATAGAATGTCTTCCAGGGTTTCTCGAATTGTTGGGTATTTAAAATTGAAACCTTCATTTATTAATCTCTCAGGAATCACCCATCTGCTTTTCAAGATCAGTTCGGTTTCTGTCCGGATAAATATTGCACCCATTTCAAGCATCCATTTTGGAGCAGGGAGACCAATTTTTTTATTCATTTTTTCTCTAAGCGAACCCATTAATTCACGGTTGGTTATCGGCTCCGGGGAAGAGCAATTGAATATGCCTGACAGTTGTTCACGTTCTTGAATGAAGAGAATGATTCTATATAAATCTTCTAAATGGATCCAGCTGAACATTTGTGTTCCAGGGCCTTGCACTCCGCCAAGACCTGCCTGCACCAGGTTTTTGTAAGGAATCATAACCCCGCCATCCCTTCCCAGCACGATTGCGATCCGAAGGGCTGCCTGTCTTATATGTGGAAATTGGAATGAGAAAAACGAACGCTCCCATTCTCTCGCTACTTCCACAGAGAAACCTGTACCTATTTGCCCGTCTTCTTCGGTCATCGGTCTGTCTTCAGAGTGTCTATAAATTGTAGCAGTACTTGCATTTATCCATAACTTTGGAGGGTTTATACATTTTTGAAGAGCCTTACCCAATAGGATCGTTGTGTCTGTCCTGGATTTAAGGATTTCTTTCTTGTTTTTATTGTTGTATCTACAGTTTACTGATTTGCCAGCAAGATTAATTAGAAGGTCAGAATGTTCAAGTGCCTGAGTGATTTCTTTTTTGTCGTCCCATGTAATATGAGGTCCGTTCCGAGAAATAAGAATAACTTCAAAACCTGATTCGATGAATTGTTTTTCTAAATACTGACCGACGAAACCGGTTCCCCCTGCTATGACGATTTTCTTTCCCATTCATATCACTCCTTCATTGCAGTTGTATGTGAAAAGATTCACATTAATCATACCACATCTATCCAGTTTTTACTGCACTTATTTAAAGGCCCGTCCCTCGGTCCATTAACGCTTTACTTTAGTGAGGGACGGGCCTTTAAAAATGGACTTTTTATTTGGACTGGGACTTTGAATTCTTAATTATTTCATGGACGTTCAGATACCAAATCATATGATGATATTCTTTTCCCCAATAGTCCTTAAGTAAATAATCAGGTTCTCCAAACTTCCTTTTCCAGATTTTTTGGGAACGGCGATACCCGCTATCGAGACAAAATTCATTTATATCATTACTTTGAAGAATATGGTAGATTTCCTGCAGCAGTATATTTCCTATCCCTTTTCGCTGGTAGTCAGGGTGAATGAATACGGTACCTACCTCATGTAAATGTTGAAAGTTATTGTCCGTACATTTGATGATGAGGGGGCTTGCAGGTCCATATTCGATGGTTCCGATGATTTTACCTGCTTCTAAAGCTATCAAGAAAAATCGCTCTTTACCACTGCTTTGAAAATCATCTTCTAAATAATATTGCTTCGTTTTGATTTCTTCCTCCAGATCGTTATCCTGATCAATAATCCCTTCTTTCCAGAAAGTATCGGTAATCACGGTCCTGAATAAACGATGTATTTCATCTTTATCAGCTGTTTCGGGTCTTCTTAGTAGCAAGTCTAACATTGAACCACCTCAATATTACGTTAATGACTGCCTGTTTCCAGCCGAATCTCCAAAAAGGAACCCAGATAGAGCAGGGATTAAATATATCCCTAGGATTGTCATTTGTTTTCCAGTGCTTTTGTCAACACCGGCACGTCCACCCCTAAGGCTTCAAAAATCTTATAACACGTAATTTCTGAAACACTACCCCTTCCACTTTCCAGTCTCTTGATAGTTTGTGTGCAAACACCTGCTTTGGATGCCAACTTCTCTTGAGTGATCCTGGATTTCATTCTAAGTAATGTGATGATTCTGCCAGGGTGGATCCCCGTTTCTTCCATTAATAGACTTTTCCTAAAGGTTTCACAAAGCTGTTTAATTTCGTTCATAGAAGCCCCCCAACCATTGGTAAAACTTGATTTACTAAATATAAAGAAAATTCCTCCCACTTTCAATACATTTCTGAACAATTGAAACTTTATAACCTCATTTACCTTACGTGAATATAAAGAAGCTTCGTTTATTCGGATGAAACGATTTGCGATACGGCCTCATCTTCTGGATAACAATAATAAAATTTCGAAAAATCATAGTTAACATTTCAATTTATCTAAAGTTAGTTCCTATTCCTCATTAAAATCGACATTACCTGAAAATTCAGTCTACAAAGCTTTTTCCTAACTTGGTATAATAATGTAATAAGGAGGTATGAATCCACCATGTCATCACAATCCAAACTTGCTTATTACTTATTACATAACTATTCAACAATTGCAGCAAATCTTGTCGAACATGCAATTAAAAAAATGAACATCGCCCTTCCTCAAAAGGAAAAGGAACATGCTGTCTGTGTGTATGAAACGTTTTTTCAATTTCTCGGCGATTCTATGCTGCATGAGAAACAAGAGTTACCTTCACAATTGATTGAATGGAGCAAGAAAAATGCGGAAGGACAGATCGTATCCGGGCGAAATATCTCAGAGATCATCATTCGTTATCCCGTTACGAGGGAGATATTTGCAAGCCTTACCACTCAATGGGCCCAGGAATTCTCTCTCACTAATATTGAAAGCATCAAGGTCTTACAAAAAATGAATGCCTTGCTCGATGTCAGTGAAGTCGAAACGGTTTTTGCATATGAAAAATTGACCAAGCGAATGGAGGAAGACTATCGAGAAGAGCTGGACAGCCTCGCAAACCCGGTTGTTCCTTTAAAAAAGGGGATCGCAGTCCTTCCATTGGTTGGTACCATTGATTCTTACAGAATGGACCATCTGATGGATAAAGTGATACCTGAAATTTCGCAGCTTAATCTCAGTTACCTAATCGTGGATTTTTCAGGCGTTCAAACCTTTGACGAAACCACCGCCAGCTACTTTCAACAAATAGGCAGTGTTCTGCGTTTACTGGGCATCCGTACTATTCTCACCGGAATATCCCCTAGACTTGCACAGACGGCAGTAAACATTGGGGCTTTACTTGATGACGTCACTTCCTTTACTAACGTCAAACAAGCATTAGAGAATATAAGATAGTTTCATCGATCAACTCACTAATCTATAACTATGTAAAATAGACTGTCTCCCCCATTACATACGACTTTGAAACAGCCTTTACCCTATAGAGGGATAGTAGATGGATAACTCAAGTCACTACCTGATCATACTAGGTCTTAGTTAACGCGAGAATGAGGCTTTTTAATGCTTCCACTTAGTGAAAATCTAGTTTAAAATTAATTTATATAAATCGTTTCATTTATAAGTTAGGAGGGAGATACGTGAACTTTACCTTTGAAATCCTGCCTGAAGAAGAAATAGATTGCCTCCGTGAAAGCTGTAATGAATTGATGGAATTCCAACAGTCAGTTGCCTCGATCCGTCCTGAACTATTTGATGATATGAGTTTTGAAACACGTTTAGTTCCATCCATTGAAAAAGCCATACATAATTATACGGTAGTGGTTAAAGATGCAGATCAAATCATCGGTTACGTATATTCCAATATTTCACCGAAGGAAACATACTCTAATGATTTTGCTGCATTTTTTGATTTATCATCTGTGAGTAAACCAAATGTAGGGTGCCTCTCTCAGTTCTACATCAAAGAAGGTTATAGAAAGTACGGAATCGGTTCAAAACTCTTCATGATGTCGATGGATTGGCTGAAGCAATATAATGATATTGAAGATATTTTCATCTTTGTTTCAAACGGAAACAGCAATGCCCTCGAATTTTACAAGCGAAAAGGGTTTTCAGTCAGCCATGATATCCTTGAGGGCTTTATTACTGTTTTAAGAAATTAATTTTCCTGGTAATTTTAAAAAAAGGAGCCTGAAACGATTGAAGTTTCATGCTCCTTTTCACTTCCTAAAAATGTGGCAGATTATTTAGGTTGTTCTCTTCAATTCCATCTGGTTCACTGCGGATGATGTCTCTTCCATAACGGTGAAAGACATCGACATGGGCGAGCTTCCCGGCCTTCGCTTCATCGAGTGCAGTCAGGTAATCAAGTTCACGTCCGCTTTCTGTTTTAAATGCGATAATATCATCATCGCCGTTTTTACGTATGGCGACGATTTTCTCCGCACCTGTATCAACGGAAGAGGAAAATTCCTGTTGAAGATGATGGGCTCCTTCCTGCTTGTACTGTGCATAGATCTGCTCAAAATCTTTACTTTCCAATGAATACACCTCCCGAACATATGTTTAGTATGTACGGGGGGTGTTACTTTTATTTATTTGGTTGTGAAATTGAAATTAGAAGGTCTCAGCACAAAAATAGAAAATGTCTAAAAAACCCTAGTTCTCTTCAAACACTTTTAGAACCTGATATTGGAAGCCTAAGTAACGATAATGTTGTTTCTGATACATTTCCCTTGGTGTATCTTCTCCGTCTGCAACCAGAATAATGATTTTGTCATGGAACCGGTCCATCACATATTGTTGCACACAGCTGCCGATTCCTTTTCTGCGCCATCTTTCCAAAACGAAGAATCCATCAATTTCAGCTGTACCTGCATTAATAATTACATCGGCTGCACCTGCGGGCTCCCCATTGTAATAAGCAAGAAGCTGAATAATAGCCGGGTCTTTGAATTGTCTTTGGTGAAGCTCGACTTTTTGATCAGCGAACTCTTTTCCATATTCAAGGTCTTGAACATATTGGAGTGAAATGAATTTGTCAAAATCATCTTCCTTGACTTCCTTTACTTCAACCCCTTTCATTAAACCTTTCTTTGGAAATTCGCAAGGTTTAATAGAATAAAGCTCCATAAATCCAATGTCAAAACCCTCATGTTTCAAGTAGCCCATAAGATTCCCGGAAATTTCCATTATTGCCGGAAAGGAAAATTTCACGTGATTTTGTCCTCTCTCATGATGGAATGACTTTAGGTACTTTGCAGCTGATTTAAATTCTTCCGTGGAAGGCATCCTTTTAAATTCTAAGAAATTGCTGTCATATCTCTTGAGCATTTTCGGATAGTGCACGTGACTGTATAGGTCATTTTCAACTATCACTTCTCCAACAGTGTATATATCATCAAATGTTATTTCTTTCATCGTGATTTCCCCTTGTATTAACCTCGTTGTATAAGAATAGATAACGTCAATAAACTATCTATTGTTGATTTACATTATGATATTATTTATATTTACTCCAGTGATTTTCTATCAGCTTACTCCCCCGGCTCCAGCACCAAATACTCCTTCAACGTCTGCTGAAGAGTGCCTTTTGTTAATGCGTTCTGTTCAAAGCTGACCCCTGAATGAATCATTTTCCTGACCAAATCTACTCGTAAACCGGTTAGGACCGCTTCACATCCCATCATATTAATGCCTCCCAGCAACCTTTGCAGGTGGACAATGACGTCAATCTCCATATCTGCTACACCGGACATATCGATGATCAAGGTTTGAATCTTCAAGGAAGCGATGTTCATTAATATTTTCTCTTCAATGGCCTGGATTCGATACGAATCAATCTTTCCGATTAGCGGAAGTACGGCAATGGAGGAACTGATTGGAATGATCGGCACAGACAAATGCTCAACCAGCTTTCTTTGGGATGACAACTGCTCGTCTTTATAGTCTGAATAGCTGATGAAAAAACTATTCAGAAAATGATCCACGTGATCGTTAATTCTTTTTTCCAATTCAAAAAATCTTTCACGGTTTAGTTCAGCTTCCCGAATCTGTTCATACTTATAAAGAAAATGCCATAACGTACGCCTTATTGCCTGAACCCACTCCAATTTGAATGAAAGTGTAAGAGAATGTTCTGCCCAAGCCACACCTTCCACCTTAGCAAACTCTACTAGTTCTTCTTCTTTACTTTCAGCAACATATAACGCGAGTCTCTCAGCGTTCTTGAGAAGATCGATATTACCTTTCTCCAAAATATCATTAATCTTACTGCCCACATTGATTGCTTCAGAAAGTAATTTTTCCTGAAAATTTTTCCGGTTTTCCACTATAAATTGTGATATATCTTCTTTGTTTTCAAAAGTGGTATTCATAGAAAAACTCCCCTTTAAATGATTGATATATTTTTCATATTCGCTTAAAGCGAGAGAAAATCCTTCCTCTCTATTAAATCTATTTTCTGCTGCCTATAGGTATGAAAAGATACGATTGGTAATTTTAAGATCAAAAAAAAACAACCATTTCTATTGGCTGTTTACAAATAATTATCAATTAACTATCTGTTGATAGCATTACTCCCCAGTTTCAGTAAAGCGCTTGAACCTTTCTCTTTTTTTGCACGTACTCTATGGACGAATGCCCATTCCTTTTCTCTGTACCTTCTGCTTCTGCCGAGTCATCAAAACACCAGTTTTCCTACTTATTGTGTGGAGGTGTCAATGCACATCTTGCCACTCTTTTCATAATGATTATGTTCAGAGCAAATACGATGTCGGAACCAATTCTAACTATTAGACTCCTTTAACTCTTCCTTCTTCTTAAATTGATCAAAATCAATCTCATCACCAAGCCATTTCACACAACCGCTGACTTCTTTTCGTTTCCCTGCTGGCGATTCTCTCTTAGGATAACCGAAGTATAGGAATCCAAGCATTTTCCCTCTATCCGACAAGCCGAAAAGTTCATTCATCGAGACGTGATAGCACGGTTTCCCTGTTCTCCAGATCCCCGCTAACCCAAGTGCATGTGCTGCCAGCAGCATGTTTTGAGTGGCTGCATATGCGGCTCCGTATTCTTCTATTTCAATGACTTTCGGGTTGTCGCTTGGTTCGACGGCGACTGCGATGATCAGCGGGGCCCTGAGTGGCTTCGCAGCAGTTTTTTCAAGCTTCTTCTTACTTTCTTCTCCTTCGGGATCATCCATATTTTCCAGTGCAGCTTTTACTAGTGCTTCCCCTAGCGGTTTCCTCCCTTCGCCTGTCAGTACAAAAAAGCGCCATGGCTCTGTACGATGATGACTGGGAGCCCAATTCCCTGCTTCCAGAATTTTTTCAATGACGTCTTTAGGAACCGGATCATCCTTCACGAGTCCCATGCTTCTTCGTGATTGTATAGCTTCGAATATATCCATTGTTTCACCTCAATTTATGTTCTTTCTAACTTATATGATTTTATTATAAAAAGTATCTTTATTTATTTTGCTTCAGGTCCGAATTTACCATTTTGAAAATCTTTAAATGCTTCCCGTATTTCTTCCATTGAGTTCATGACGAATGGTCCATATGGGACGATTTCTTCATTGATTGGAGCACCTGAATAGATTAGAAGCTTTGAACGGCGGTGTTTTGATTTTATAAGAATTTCACTTTTCCTCTCTCCGCTTCCATCCTCGTCAAACGTGAGTGTCGCGACGCCATGCTTTTTAAGGTTCACACGGTTTTCACCGATTTCAACTTCTCCAGCAACAATATAAACAAAAGAATTGTGATTTTCAGGAAGCAGATGAGAGTAAATGGCTCCATCTACGAGGGAAATTTCACTCAATGTGATCGGAACGAGTGATTCCAGAGGTCCTTTTAAGGAGCCGACTTCTCCTGCGAACACTTTCACTGAACCCCCTCCAATTTTCATTCGGGGAGCTTTTTCGGAGTAAACATTTTGATAAAACGGCTCTGACTTCTTCAGATGCTTCGGCAGATTCAACCACAATTGCAGGGTATGGGCGATATCATCATCCACACCTTCCTCAGCATGACGGGCCGCCCATCCTGCATTCATATATTGAATATCTCCTGGTTCCAGTACCTCCCTGCTTCCTCCGTTGTCAATGTGTTCAAGTCTTCCATCGATGACATATGTGATTGTTTGGAAACCTCTATGCGGATGATCCGAAAAGGTTCCCCGTTTGAACCAATCCTCTGACATTAAGATGAATGGATCGAATTCCGCCCACCTTTCCACTGGGAGGACCCATCCTTTTTGTATAGATGGAAACTGGGTTTCTTCATATTTTACATACCAGGAATCTTTTACACTTCGTTTCAAGTGTTGGCGATATGTACCCATATTGACAGCTCCTTTTTTATAGTTGGTGAATCAATCAAGTTAGTTTCATTACAGCATAGTAACTTCCAAGCTGACAATTATCCTGTTTGAGGAATTTGCATAAAAAATGTGGAATCAGAAGCAATATCGCTTTTGTACCTTTTTTGAGCTCAGAAACCATTCAGTGGCAGATTACCGACCAATTAAATGCTAAAAAGTCCTTCTTAGCAATAGGAGTTTTATGATTCTCGATACACGCCTTCTTTGTGTTATGGAACGCAATTGAGTTGGCAATTGTTGCTGTTGTTAACAAACTGCATGTGATGATGGCTGCTGCAATAAGTTTTCTTTTCATGACGGGCTCCTTTTTCTATATCAAAGTCCTCTCTCACTTCATATATGATAATTTTCTTCTCAGCTCACTGCTGATCAATTCAGGAAACCGCTCCTCTACAAGAAAAACCGTTTCTTCAATTAATTGAGTTAGTTCTTTAACATTGTTCTCTGGCTTCCCTGATAAGATATCAGTTATTCTTTCATCTAGTTTATTTGGCTTCACATTCATAAGCGCAATGCTATGATGCATCCATTTAAAAGAAGGATGATGAACAAACATATTGTTTAGGCCGAATAATATACCAAACAGTTTTCTCTGCACCTCACATATGACACTGTACAGCATGAGCCAGTCCTTCCTATTTAATAAAGCCTGACGGTTGTCCCACCTGCTCCCAAATTGAAGGTTTTCCAGGATCATTGCCTTTGATAGTTCCACCGGATATTTATGAAGGCTATTTTTCAATTCTTTAATTTTTACTTCACCGTACAGTGACTCTCCATAATGAATCGAGGAAGCGATGCATTGCTTATCGTAACTCGTTTCAAAACTCCTTACCACATCGTCAATAAACCGTTCTACAGTGGTGGTTAGGAAGCTGCTGATTTCAAGCTTAACACCATCATTCGTCAGATAGGCTTCTGACCATTCTTCCTCTTCGTAAGAATGAAAAGAAAGAATCGATCCACTCACTTTCTTTATAGGTTCAAGTCGGTCTTCATCGGTTGGCGGCTCGCCCCAAAAGATATGCAATTCAATATCCGAATGTTCATCTTGCCAGTTCCTGGATACGGATCCAGCAAGAAGAATGGATTCCACCTTAGGATTATTTTTGTAGAGCTGTGCCATTTCGAGTGATTTTTGTTTTAAATTGTCCATCATGAATATTCCTCACTAGTCTAATCGATTTTATATTTTGGATGATACCGGAAATCAGGAAGGGTGACAAATTGGTTCCTTTAGAACGTGAAGAGTATGTGTCTTTACCAGCTCTTACAGGATATCAGATAAACATATACAGGCCTTCTCCAAAATATTTATATTCAGATTATGTATGCGATACCTTAGCCTCTGACACAATTTACTGCTTTAGGTGGAAGTTGTTTCAATAGGACTAATGGAAGTTGTGTAATCATGATAATAGAAACTAGCTATTTTATATCACTGGGCACCGTTGCCTCCCGTTTATTCATGACCTTCCAGGTAATGATTGTAGTGCTGTCCTTAACCCCATTGCATTTAATCTGGTTGATAAGTTTATGTACTCCTTCTTCAACTGATCCTTCACCAAACTCATCCATGATGACACGAGGATTGACATAATGGGTATTAGGGCATTCTGTCAGTCCGTCCGTAGTCAAAAATATATGATTCTCCCCTGTTCTCAATTCTTTTATTCCAGAACTGTAACTAGGTACGGGCTTATTGAAATTACTGTTATTTCCAACCCATTCATAAAAACTTCTGTGATTCTGCTGAAATTCTCCCAAAGAAGACAATTCTGGGTGAAATATATGAAGAATGCAGTCACCAATAGAAAACCACCATAGAAAATTTTCTTTTCTAAGGACAAATAAGCAGGCAGTTTCCCCTTGGACTTTTTTTGCTTTCTTTCTAAAACTGTCACTCTTGAACGTTCCAACTATAAAATCTTGTAAAGAATGAAATGATTCATGGATTTGCTTTTTAAAGGTTTCGTGGATGAATTCTTTATTATTTCCGATCACTTCGAGCACCAGCTCGACACTTTCTGCTGTGTCATGACCATCCATGATGACGGCAAACTCCCATTCACCTGGTGAGTACCATACAAGACAACCATCTTCGTTTTTATACTGTCCCTCTGATGAATTCCCCCCAAATAGACCGATCACCATTTCATTCTTAAGAGATTTTACATGAATTTCGTCAACATAGCTCTTCTGATTCCCTATCCATCTGAATTCGTTCATAAATCATGCTCCTTTTACGTTGCCTTCCAGGTTGAATCGGCGAGGACCTGTCCTTTATCTGATTAAAGTAATTTGGACATATAGTATTCGTTATATAATTCACCATTGATGGATAGCGAATTTCGCTTTGTACCTTCTATTTCAAATCCGCTCTTTTGATAAAGTACTATTCCAGGAATATTTCTTGTGACGGCAGTGAGTTCCAACCGTGAGATTCCACACCTTCTTGCCCATTCTTCCACCTTTTTAAATAGCGCAGTGCCTGCTCCCTGACCTCTGTAATCCTTCAAGATTCCAATGACAAGATAAGCTGAATGCCTCGTACGTTTTACTGTCCCGCCAATCGCCATCAGGTATCCTATTAATCTGCCATCATCCTCTGCAGTCAAGATCACAGCGTTTTTCTGCTTCTGAATTCGTTCAATCATCTTTCTTTGCTGCTCAATGGAAGTCTGGCGTTCTCCGGGTGCCATGAGCATGAATTCTGAATGTGATTCAACCTCCTTGATTAACATTAACAATTTATCAGCATCTTCAGTATGTATTTCTTTAATAATCATGTGCCCACTCCATTTTCAGTCACTAAATTCAGTCTGAATTATTACAATTTTCTTTCCTGCTGTGTTTCATAAAATATAAGTCTGATAGTAAACTACTCAGGTACTTCGATCTGACCCTACACGGATCTTTTTACTTTCAACTCAAATTCAGGCTTAGTCACATACTCCATATAATGTATATTTCCTTTAAAGTCCAAATAAGCTTGATAACGGGTGCGGAGTGCAGGAGATTCAATAAATTCCAGCACCTTATCTTTTTCCACCCACCGACTATCGGTGGTTTCTTCAGAGACACCAAGTTCTCCACCTCTCTCATAACAAAGAAAGTCAAACATCACCTTGGTAGGAACTTCAGTTTCACCATCATGCCATATATACGTTCCGGTGTTTGAATATACACCAATCATTTGGGATACTTCTACATCGATTCCGCTCTCTTCTTTTATCTCTCTCATTAATGCATCCATCAAATTCTCTCCTGCTTCTACTTGTCCACCTGGAGTCTCCCACCCTCTATGAACGGTTCTTACCAGAAGAATATTTCCCTTTTTGTCTTCAACAATCCCGCCAACTGCCACGATATGTGTAGGCATTTGCATTTGGTATCCCCCTAATCATCTACTTTAGGAATTCTTTAAAAACCGGACTTAATTCACTCCAGACATCAAATTTATTTCCATCGGGATCGGTAAACACGAAGTTCCTACCCGCATGTCCTCTGTTCTCTATTTCACCGACCTGGATTCCTTTCTCAACAAAACGGTCGTGAAGAGAGTTTAATGCTTCCAACCCATCCACTTCGAACGTCATTGAAAATCGTTCTTCACCCTTATAGTCATAAAAGTTCGCCGTTTGGCCCTCTTTTGCCTTCACAAGAAACAAACTATGAGTGGCTATATCAAGGATGGCTTTCTCATCGTCTTGATAGTTCACACCAGCCTCAAGGTTTATTGTATACCAGTCTGCAGCACGGTCCACATCACTTACCGGGATATAGGTAGTTCCTACTCTAATTAATTTATCATTCATTTTATTTCCTCCTTTTTACTGTGAAATGATTTCATCCTCTGTACGTTTTCTGGTAAACTTATATTTTTTGTAATCACCGTTGTTCGAGGAAAATCTCAATATATTTCGATCTTCAGGGACACCTTCAAAATAAGCCCCTATGCTGCCAGTCGTACATCTGTGCCCCGATAAGAGGATATTCACATCTTCAGCGCCGCTCTTCTGCTCCAGGTCACCCATAAAGCTGAATACTCTCTTCATGAAGACTTGAATGTCTTCCATTCGCTTATACACGTTTCTGTCGGGGAGGATGCCGTCCAATTGAATCTCATGCTTCTTCAATCCGTCTGCCTCCCCTAAATCGAAAACATCCAGCCTTGGCTCTATGATTGGTTGCATGCCCGTTATTATTTCAGCGGTCTGCATGGCCCTTTTCTGGGGAGAAGAAAACACATAGTCGAAAGTGATTTCTTTGAATAGATCTCTTAAGCGCTCCGCTTGCTTCTGTCCATCTTCATTTAAAGGCAGTCCATTTCTTCCCTGCAGCCTTCCTTCTTTATTGAAATCGGTTTCTCCATGTCTGACAACATATATCATACTTGGTGTCCTCCTTATTCATTCTTTGAGATATTGATTTATTGTAAGATTAGTATAGTATATAAAATATGGAAAATAAAGGTTTTACTACCAAAGGTAAAGAAAGGGGGCAGCTCAATGATCAATCTTTTTTTATATAATTGGAAAGTCAGGGATGAGTGGTTTGAATGGTGCAAGACAGTACCAGATCAAGAAATAATGAAAGAACGGGTCGGTGGCATGGGCAGTATCTTGCATAATTTGCTGCATGTGATCAATTGCGAACGGATCTGGATTAGTCAGATGGAGGGATCGCCTGTATCAACAAAGGAATTTAATGAGTCGACAACTCTTGAAGAGGTAATGATCTTTTCAGAGGAAACGAAAGCGATTACCAGGTGTTTTTTAAACTCCATTGAGCCTTTTCAGAAGGATAAAATATTGACGATTACCTCCAAAAGAGGCAGCACGTATGAACTCCCTTTTCAAAAGGTCCTCTTCCATATCATCACCCACGAAGTACATCACGTTGGACAATTATCAGTATGGGCGAGGGAAATTGATCAGAAACCTGTATCTTCTGATTTGATTTTCAGGGAGTGGCAGGAACAAGGAAGAGAGCGTTGAATCTTCATCATTCAATGCTCTTTTGTTCGTGTCTTTTATTCTACTAAATGCTTATACTCACTTCTTTTAAGGTTTTGCTCAGCATCAAGCTTAGTCCATTCCTCTATGGCATCATCAGGATGCGCCTCCAAGTAACTTTGCAGGATACTGAATCCTATTCTGTAGATCGACCAATGAGGCAGCCCTTTAGATGGCATCGCTCAAATATTCGTCTAATGATAAACTTCCCCTTACCAGAGTAATCTTTTATTAATTACAATTTTATTTCCAAAAAGTTTCATTTATTGTATTATTTTCAAATAAAAAACCAGCCCAATTTGAAAACTCCAAATTGAACTGCTTCAGTGTAATGAAAATATCTATTTAAACATGATAAATGCAAATAAAATGATCGCAACAATGATGACTTCCAAAGATGACGATTTGTTTCTTTCCTTATTCCTTAATTTCTGTCTGTATTCATGCTGAATCTTAAAGCGATTCTTCCTATTCCTCTCGGGTTTCACAAGCATGCTCCCCCTTTAAAACAGCTTATGAACATATAGCTTGGGTCATTATAGGAAAGAAGCTCTATTCCTTTTTTAAAAGAAAATAATAATCAATAAATGAAAAACTCATTTTTTAGTATGCTCATTCTGATACGGTCAACGTATTTGCCATTTCTAAGTCTATCCTGCCGCATAATACCTTCATCTACGAATCCAATTTGTTTGTATGACTTGATTGCCTTTTCGTTATCCGTTTCAACACGCAGCCATATTTTATTCATTCCGAAATCTGTAAAACCGACCCTTAACATTTCTTTCATGGCAGCTTGTCCATATCCCTTTCCCCAATAAGCTTTATTGCCTAACGCTATTCCCAGCTCCGCATGCTTATTGACTCTGTCGATATTTTTTAAGTCTATCCAACCGATATGGACGCCTTCTTCGGTAAGAATGGCTTTCTGCTCATACCCATTGGTCCGGTTGATACACAACTCAATCCATTTGGATGTTTCTTCCCTTGTAAAAGGCGGATAAACGTCCGGCATATTTAAATGTTTTGTAACTTCACGATCCAGACACCACTGATACCGGTCTTCCACATCTTCCATTATTAATTCTCTTAATCTTACTTTTGGCAGTACCGCATCAGGCATGATTTTTCCCCCTTATCTTTCATTCTCAAGTACACTATAAATGGCAGAATCCCGCCAGCCGCTATTAATCAAGAGGTTTTCACGCAGAACTCCCTCTTTTTTCATCCCTATTTTCTCCAGCACTTTGAAAGAAGCAATGTTATTGGGATCACATGTTGCTTGAATCCGATGTAAGTGAAAGTGCTTAAATCCCACTTCAATCAGTAATTTAGCGGCTTCCGTCGCAACGCCTTTACCCCATAAATCCGGATGCACGATATACCCGATTTCACCACTTCTATGGTGATAATCACGAATATTCAATTCTACTGCACCAATCAGTCGGTTCTTATCTTTCATGACAATTGCAAACATAAAGCGCGTTCTCGGGACTTTTGCTGTATCTGCCACTACTTCCTTTATGAATGACTTCGTATCCTCAATCTTATTGGGGCCCCAGGGCTGATATTGACACACAGATTTCAAAGAAGCATATTCGTGAACCGCTTTCCAATCACTATAAATCATTTCACGTAATCTCAGTCGCTCTGTAGAGAGCAGATGTTCAGGAATTTTCATGGTTTCCCCCTCACTATTTCCACTATTTTTAAAAAGGTCTATTAAAAATGCTTCTGGAGTCTATCCGCTAAAATTGAATTCACCATATTACCAAAATTTTTGATATCTCTTAGATAGTCATACCCCTGAGGATTTCCCCTTTTGTTGTACATGCGCACAGCGACTGCATCATATTTGGGTATAACCAGGCAGGTACAGCCTGATGCACCTAGAATTTGATACGATCCAGCTGGCAGGTCTTCACCCAATTCACTATCCTCAAATCGATTTTCGTTTCGGAACCAAAAGAATCCATTTTGCGGGGTATTCTTTAATTGTTCAGGTGTTTGAATCGCTGTTGTCCTTTCAAATAGAACTTCCGGGAGAAATTGTTCATTGCCGACACGCCCCTTTTTTAAATGAACATATCCCCAATGAGCAAGTTCTCTTGCACTGACGAATAAATTCCTTTCAAATCCGGTATGATCCTCGAGCCTGATATTCGGCTCATTTCGTTCATTTACATCCGCAGTGAGATATTTGCCCGGTACTGTTTCCCATCCGGTTTCAGTAAATTTAAGCGGATTGAACACACGCTCTGTAACGATTTCATTTACCGTTGACCCTGATACCTTCAAGATGATTTTATACAATAAAGATAGACCTGCTCCATTGTAATCCCAAACCGTCCCTGCGGGAGCTGACTTCACAAATTCCACCTGGTCATCATTCAAACCATGAGTATGGGTCACAAGATGGCGGATCGTGATCCCATTGTAAAGCATATTTTCACCCAAATAGGTCGAAACAAGATCATCTAAACCTCCGATTTTTCCTTCTTGAATCAGAATTGCTGCAGCAAGTCCTATGTAACTTTTTCGCACGGAAAAGACATTATAGCGTGTCTCTTCATCTATAATTCTATGAGATGCCGGGTCTATTCCTTCATACCATTCCCCGATTACTTCATCTCCCTGAATGATGTAAACCGAACTTGCAGATGCAGAAATTTGGTTTTTAACCCTCTTAACATAGTTATATAGCGGCTGCATTCCTTCTTGCTCTCTCCTGGTCAGCTGCTGAAAGATTCTGTTCATCCTTTTGGTCACTTCCATTTGTTTAATAAAATTTCTGTTTTGTATTTGCAAACCAATGATTAAATGCCATTTATCGGTGTGAGTAATAATATATGAGCGAATGCAAATTCACTCCCATTTTCACTACTGTCTATTCCTGATACTTGAAATCTGCACTATCTAATTTAATAAACTACTCCACCGATTCTGCCATCTCAATTAATCGTCCCTTACTCAAATCATTGGGTGTCACTTTAGGGTGATAAGTAATACCATAATTCACTTCACCCTGTCTCCAATAGAGCCTGCGTTTCCCGTTATCATCTGGTATATACTTGCCTGCTACACCACTTCTAAATTCCACTTTCTCGCTATCCGTTTCACTGAGGATCTCTTCTTCATAATTTGAGACACTGTATACCAGGGTGTCCTTATCCTTATTCATCAAGGTGATTTCGTAATGTTGTTTGGTACCGTCCCTCGTCAATTCGGTATCGAATATTTTCATTTCTTCAAACGGGACAAGAACTAGCACCTTTGATTCAAATGAGAGAACCTCAAGTTTGGCAGACAAATCCGCATTGTCAAAACGGTACATTTCACCTGTAAGATTTGACCAGTTGATGAAAACCAGAAAAACAATTATTCCTCCAGTCAGTATGAATGATATTCTCCTCCTCATTTACGATTCCCTCCAATCTTTAGGTGTGATCTTTGATTTTCTTTCCTGAATTGGTTGCTATTACTCTAGAGTTTATTCAAATTCTGTATTAATGAACGTTTATGCTCGTAAGCTGCACGAAACAGAGGGAAGTTATCATCTTCAATTAAACGATTAATCCTGGTAAACACGTTCCAAGCTAATTGATATTGTTCGTTTGTAATTGCTTCTATTGATCTTGCTTCCTCTAACTCATCTTCGTCCAGATGAATGACATCTCCCCCTGGCAGGATGACGATATCAAGATACAAATCGTCCATCCAAGACAGTTCATCGTCCACTCCGATTTGAAAACAGATATCAATATACCATTGAACAATATCTCCATTTGGATGAAATACTGTTGTAACGGAGAAATTTTCATTAGCCGGAAAATGCTGAAGCCATAAATAATCTTTATCTGCTATACAAATTTCCTTCCCAAGGTACCTTACAACCAAGGGCTCTTCCACCTCTATTATTTTAAGCAAGGTAACATGTCCTGTGAAAATAGGTGAATCTATGTAAGTCTGGGCATACTCTCTTCTTATGATTCTTTTCCAGGAGGCGTGATTACCATATTTTCTTTTCATCTGCTCCCCCTTGATATTGAAATTTTCGGAAACATTAAGCATGCAATAACTTTACCATATTTTTCATCTTAATTGTTTGAATAATAAGTTGAATATAGGTGCTCTATTTATTTTTAAATACATCATCCAATCACTTACTATCTGCATGAAAAGAGCGGTATATCATTTTTACTTTACCGTTTCTCCCCTTCAGTCCTTATTTTCCTCAGAACAAACACCAGTATCGCTATCCCAATAACTCCGGATAAAACCACGAGGTTGAGTACATTGTTATGTTTCATTACTCGAATTCCTGCCTTATATTCCCCTATTCTGACTGCTTTTTTGTATTGCGATCCTATCTTCACAGCAATCGCTTCATTCGTGGAAACACATTTTATCGAGTAATATTTGGTCCCTTCAATATATTCATTAGAGAAATTCCCCGAAAGAGTCTTCATATCGGAATAACTTGTTACTTCGCCGATTTCACTATCGACTCCTTCCACAAGTTCATCTAATACTTCATATTTATATCCATTCCAAACGACGAATGGGTAAGCCCAGGAAGTGGCCGAAATAGACGTCGTAAAAAAACAATTGGCATAACAGCAAGCAAGATGATCAAGTATCTTTTCCCCTGAATCGGCATGACGGGATTCCCTTTTTCTTCTATTAAGTATAGAAAAATATTAACACTAATTACATATCCAAACATATAAGATCTGAATTCCTTAACTATACATAACACTTCAGTCAAAGCTCTTAAGAATGTTATAAAAACCGCCTTTTTAGGAAAAGGTATACAAAATTGATGGAAAGAGGCGCATGTAGGATGAGTGTATCGGAGTTGGCCATTAGGCTTTTAATGTCCTTCACGACTCTATTATTACTGACCAGGTGGATGAGCAGAAAATTACTCAGTCACATGACATTTTTTGACTTTATCTCTGGAATTACAATCGGAAGCATCGGAGCCAATTTAGTGTTTAATCCTTCACTGACCATCCGGAACGGTCTGCTTGCTTTACTTGGATGGAGCATTATAACCGTAACTCTTGGATACATTGATATTCATTCAAAAAAAGCGAGGACCCTCCTTGATGGAGAACCAAGAATTCTAATTAAAAATGGCAATATCATGGAACATCAACTAAAAGCTGTGCGGCTTGATATAGATTCCTTGATGGCCTTACTGAGGCAAAAGAACGTTTTTTCATTACAGGACGTGAATTATGCCATCTTTGAAACAAATGGTGAATTGTCTGTATTAAAAAAGGACGCTCAAAAGGAGGTCGTTAAATCAGATCTTAATCTTACACCAGAGAGTCACACAGTCCCTCCTATAGGAACTGAGATCATCAGTGATGGGAAAATGGTACATTCAAACCTTGAAAAACTGAATCTTACTGAAGAATGGGTACACCATCAATTGATGGCAAAAGGGATACAAACTATACAAGATGTTTTTTATGCTGAAATCAATAAAGAGGGCATGCTGGTTGTAGATTTAAAAGATGATACGGATCCATGATTAGTTTATTTCAATTTGTTATAAGATATAAATCATGGAGTGACTTGGTTAAAGTTTACGTTGTATCTATTTAATAAATATCCAGGCTATTAAGCTCATGGTGGATTGAATGCCCTTAAAATACACAGCAATCCCTATTCACATCCAGCTCCCTGCTTTTCATAAATATTATAATTTTATAACATCTAAGTGTAATATCTTGAAAAAACGAGCTTATAATGATTATAATAATCTTAATCATTTATCAAGGAGTGGATGGATTGAATGGACACCCACAGGAGTAAAAAAATTTCTAAACTTTACAGAAAGATGATTACTTCTGAAAAGACGAAGGCCTTCCTGATTTACAAAGGTCTTGACGAAAAGACAAAAGAGGAATTGGATACTTTCATGAAAGATATGAACTCACCTCATTATGAAATGCTTGTAGATAAAACCATCTGATACTTTAATTTAACCAACATATAGAGTACACTATAAAACGCAAAAAGGCTTGAGTTGAATCAAGCCTTTTTGTTTTTTTGCTGGTTAATTTAATTTTTTTACATCCAAATAATGAATATGGTGTCCGTCCCCCTCATGGATGGTAAATAAAAAACCGTTTTCAGTTTTAATTTCCTTGTTCTGCTGATTCATGCTCTCCTCGAGATACCATCCCCCGATGGTATCGATGCTGTCATGTAATATGTTCGTTTCCAGCAGGTCGTTCACTTCGTGAAGCAGCAGTTTAGCGTCAATGATGTAATGGTTCTCCCCCACATTCTGAACTTCAGGGATTTCGTCTTCATCAAACTCGTCTCTTATCTCACCGACGATTTCTTCGATGATATCCTCTACAGTCACTAATCCAGAAGTACCTCCATATTCATCCAAAAGTAGCGCGATATGAACACGTTCCTTCTGCATCTTCACCAATAGATCATGGATGGGTATGGTCTCGATCACCCGGATGATCGGGATGATGAATGGTTCAAGACTGTCCTCTTCTATTTCCCTGACCATTTTTGCCGTCAAAAATTCCTTCACATTGATAAATCCATAAACACTGTCTTTATCTCCATCCTCTACGACTGGATAACGCGTGTAGTGCTCGGACGATATAATTCCTTTAATATCTTCGAATGTCGCTTCTCTTGAAATGGTCACCATTTCTGTACGGGGGACCATGATCTCCCTCGCGATCCGTTCATCAAATTCAAATATATTATTCACATATTTCAGTTCGGATTTATTGATCTCCCCGCTTTCATAGCTTTCCGATAAGAGGATTCTGATTTCTTCCTCTGAATGAGCGAGTTCGTGCTCAGAAGCCTGCTTGATTCCAAATAAGCCCACAAACATTCTGGCTGCCCCGTTCAATAACCATATAAAAGGGAACATGACTTTATAGAACAGGATGATCGGACCTGCGAAAAGCAGCGTAACTGTTTCTGCTTTTTGTATGGCAACTGTTTTTGGTGCCAATTCACCTATCACGACATGAAGGAATGTGACTAATGAAAAAGCTATTCCGAATGATAGAATATGCGTCAGTGATTCATTTAATTGAAAATACTCAAAGAAAGGATGCAGCAGTTCTTCTATTGTGGGTTCCCCTAGCCACCCCAGGCCGAGTGCAGTAACGGTAATTCCCAGCTGACATGCAGATAAGTACTCATCCAGGTGCGAGATCACCTTTTTGGCTGATAGTGCGCCTTTTCTCCCTTCAGTAATGAGCTGATCGATTTTTGACGTCCTCACTTTTACAATCGCAAATTCAGTTGCTACAAAAAAAGCTGTAAGCGCTATTAATAATATGAGCAGAAAGAGATTCAGTGCCATTATGTATCGTCCTACACAGTAAGACGTTCACCTCCTATAAACAAATAATCAGAAGAAAAAATGAAATGAGTCCATTGAATCTTATTCATTCCACTAAAGGTTTGCTTTAATACCATACCCTCTAAGATAAAAGGAAAACGCTTGGAAACTGAGATGCTTTCCAAGCGTTTTCCCTTTATAACAATGCTTTGACAGCCTGTATGCCGAAATAAATGCCAAATCCTATCATTGATAAAGAGGATGCTGCCGAAATCACCTTTAAAAAGCCCGTGTGAAATATATTTTTAGCAATACTTGCTAAGCTTGCCATTGTTAAGTCCCATAAAAGAATGCCAGCGATCATGGCACTACTGTAGAGAAGTAATTGATCATGAGTGAATTTGCTGGCAGTCTGAGCAAGTACGCTCCCATAGATTCCAAGCCAGAAGAGGATGGTCAATGGATTGGAAATGGAAATCAGAAATCCAGCACTCAACGATTTTGAAAGTACCTGCCTGCTTCTTTGCTCACTTATAAAGTGGAACTCTTCTTTCTTTATCACATTTTCAATTCCTGTGTACGTAAGAACAAAACAGCCAAAAAACCATAAAAATGTCTTCATGAATTCCATATCTAAAAATTTGATGATACCCAGATAAACCAATAGCATATATATAACATCCGCCATAAGTGCTCCGATGCCAAATACAATCGCAGAGAAAAACCCGTGCCTGATCCCGTTATCCAGTTGGGCAGCATTGACCGGGCCAATGGGTGCAGCCAATGAAATACCTAATAAAAAATATGTAATCATCGAATTCATGTTTTGCCTCCCGAATAAGAACATACTTCATCCTTATTCGGGGCAAATTGCTTGTACCACTAATTTCAGAAAAATAACTCAGAATTGCAATTCCTTGAGTTAGAAAAAAGTTTTGGCTATATTTATGGACTTATTGCAAATTGTACATGTTGCTTCTATCTCCAGCGCGTCTTCAGTCAGTTTCTGGAGGGTATCCCGCTTGCATTCCTTACAATATTGGTATTTTGTAACTTTCTTCATTTCTAATGCATCCTTTCCTACTGCAGTGATGCCTGCGTTTCCTGCAAGTGTCTAATCATTTCCCTGGCGTGTTTCACCTTGAGTGAGTCTTTTTCGTTAATTTGTACATCTTTTAATTCAAACAATAACTGATTCACATAAGCAATCAGCTGCTGTGCATGTTGAAATTGTCCCGTATCATTCAGTTCCTGTGAATGATATACGGCAGCTTGTGCGTGCTCGACCGCTTCACAAAGTTCTTTTACTTGTGACCCATACTCCATTCTAGTCCCTCCACTTTTTATTTTAGGATGCAGCGTTAAGCAGGGAATATTCCTTTAACTTGTTATTACCAATTCTCATAAACTCTGTTGTTGCAGGGAATAATATACGCACCATCTCAACGGGAGGAAATAAAATGAGCAGCTTACTTTCTATATTTGCCCTTGGCGGTATAAATGAAATCGGTAAAAACATGTATGTCTTGCAATACAACGAGGATTTAATAATAGTGGATTGCGGTGGGAAATTTCCTGATGAGAGCCTGCTTGGAATCGATCTGATTATCCCTGATATCTCATATCTTGAGGAAAACCGCGACAACATCAGGGGACTCATTGTGACGCATGGTCATGAAGATCATATCGGCGGGATTCCCTATCTCCTCAAGAAAATGAACATACCTGTTTATGCCACCAGATTTACTCTGGGCATGATCGAACTGAAACTAGAAGAACATCGATTGATGAGAGATACTACTTTGATGACAATTGATGAAAGCTCTAATCTGCAATTGGGGTCGATCGGTGTCTCTTTTTTCAGCGTGAGTCATAGTATACCTGATTGTCTAGGGATCGTATTTCATACCCCCGAAGGCAATGTTGTCCACACCGGGGACTTTAAATTCGATTTAACGCCTATGAATCATCAACGATCTGATTTGCACAAGATTGCAGATATAGGCCGTAACGGGGTACTTGTCCTGTTATCTGAAAGTACGAATGCTGAACGATCAGGATTGACCCCATCCGAGAAGATGGTCGGAGAGCATTTGAATGAAGCATTTAGTAAGTCCGACGGGAAAATATTCGTTTCTACCTTTGCCTCTAATGTTAATCGTGTTCAGCAGGTTGTGGACGCCGCTATACTGACAAACAGGAAACTGGCTCTTCTGGGACGGAGTATGGTGAATGTCGTTGGCGTTGCGATGGAACGAGGGTACTTGGACATTCCTGACGGTATGCTGATTGAACCCAGGGAGATTGATACTCTCGATCCAGGCAAGGTTGCCATTCTTTGTACTGGAAGTCAAGGGGAACAAATGGCTGCACTGGGGAGACTTTCAACAGGACAATATCGCGATGTGTCAATCCATCCTGGTGATACTGTCATACTCGCTGCTTCGCCGATTCCCGGAAATGAGAAAGCGGTGTCTAGAATCATCGACAATCTCTTTCAGTTGGGTGCATATGTTATATACGGTACCGGCAGCACTACCGGCATGCATGTTTCCGGACATGGCTACCAAGAAGACTTAAAATTAATGCTGACTTTAATCAATCCTACTTACTTCATCCCTATTCATGGGGAAAACAGGATGCTCCACCACCATCGCATGCTTGCGGAAAGCATTGGGGTTGAAGAAGGAAATACATTTATTATTAAAAACGGTGAAGTCGTAGATATAGAGAACGGTCTCGCAAGACAGACTCGGTCTGTCCCTTCAGGTGATACCTATGTTGATGGAGTAAGTGTAGGCGATGTAGGATCGATCGTGCTGAGAGACCGAAAACAGCTTTCAGAAGATGGGATGATTGTCATCATCCTTACCCTCAATAAGTCAGATCACAGGATACTTTCAGGGCCCGACACAATCACCCGTGGATTTGTATTTGTCAAAAACTCTGAAAGACTCATTCATGAGCTGAACGCGCTGGTTGAGAAAGTTTTCAGCGAACTCCCGCAAGAAGAGCGCCGGCAATGGAGTATCATCAAGCAAAGCATTAAGAAGGCCGTGGGTCAGTATCTCTTTAAACACACTAAAAGAAAACCTATGATCCTCCCTGTGATAATTGAAATATAAATAAATAAGCAGCTTTCCTTATTCGAAAGGAAGCTGCTTATTTTTATTGTATATTTATTTTACTCCCTCTTTTTTCCAGAATAAAGGTTTTCTTTTCACCAGATGCTAAACCTCTGGCTTTCACCTTCATTAGCTTGTCCCTCCAGGTAATTGTAACAATTAATTCTGATACATTGTCCACATTTTTAAATGATAATGCCTCATTAGATTTCACGTTCTTCCTCATTATATAAGGTGCCAATGAAATTTCTGTCCCATTTGCTTCATACCCCTTTACTTCTGCCTTCACGGCATGCACCTTTGAGCCAGTGTTTTTGATTATGATCGTTTGTCCTTCTTCTGAAATTCTCTTGAAATCCACTTCCCACCTGGACGCTTCGGTCGCAAAGACGGCGTGTTGACCTGAAAATAGCAAGACTGCTGCTGCAAATACAAAGATTTTTCTCATTGAATTTCCTCCAACATGTAATTATTCCTATCCTTCTTCAGACCATGAATAAATATTCTGAGCTTTCATCCATGGAATTAATTAGCCATATGAAGAATGAATGAATTTCATTCTATTTCCGAATACTTTAATAGTAATCCTTAGAATCAACTACGAGGTGTAGACATCATGAAGGAACAATATAAAAGCGATAATAAAGTCAGTAATTGGTGTGTCGTCAGCATGGCTTCCATCCCCTTGGTCATGACTTTGGGAAATTCAATGCTGATACCGGTCCTGCCCATATTTGAAAGTAAGGTTGGCATTTCTTCTTTTCAAACAAGTATGATCATTACTTCCTATTCAATTGCTTCCATATTTCTAATACCGGTTGCAGGATATTTGTCTGACCGCCTCGGGAGAAAGATTGTGATCATACCAAGCTTGATTCTTGCTCTTATCGGTGGCCTGGTTGCCGGATATGCCTCATGGAAAATCAATGAACCCTTTACGTGGATCATTATCGGACGAGTCCTTCAAGGAGTCGGTGCAGCGGGTGCAGCGCCGATTATTCTTCCCCTTGTAGGGGATCTTTACAAGGATGATGACGAGAAAACCAGTTCCTGTCTTGGGATCATTGAAACCTCAAACACGTTCGGAAAAGTACTGAGCCCCATTCTTGGAGCGCTATTTGCCGCGTTTCTATGGTATCTGCCATTCTTTTCGATTTCCTTTTTCAGTTTAATATCAATCGTCTTAGTCCTATTCTTTATAAAGGCGCCGAAGGAAAAAGAGGAACCGGTTAAATTGAACGTTTTCCTCAAAAAGACAAAAGAAATATTTAAAAATGAAGGAAAATGGATTTTCACTGTGTTTACCATAGGTATCTTCGCCATGTATGTACTTTTTGCCGTCCTGTTTTTCTTGTCAGACATTCTCGAAAAGACACACAACCTTTACGGTGTGAAAAAAGGATTTGTGTTGGCCATTCCACTCCTTTTCCTATGTATTTCTTCCTTCATCACCGGACGGAAGATAAAAGGGGAATTGAAATTAATGAAAAAAATCATCATGGTCAGTCTGTTGGCCATGGCTGGAAGTGTTTCCTTTGTGGGGTTTGCAAGTGATCAATTACTCATGCTTCTCACCGTGACAAGCTTTCTTGGTCTATCCATCGGGGCATTGCTGCCTACCTTGGATGCGATGATTACGGAGAATATCGAAAAAGAGGAACGGGGGACGATTTCATCCTTTTACAGTTCCTCCCGTTTTATCGGTGTAGCGGCCGGACCGCCCCTGATGTCCATATTTATGAAGGATTTTCTCAATGGCAGCTTTATTGCTGCAGGGATACTTGCTCTTGTCGTTTTGGGCATGGTATTCATATTTATCAAAGCAGAAGCAAAACCTAAATTAGAGGAAGCGACAGTATAGTTTTAGAAAGGATGGCTGACATGGCAAATGGCTGCACGAATACAAATGGGTCTGGCTCTGGCGGGAAAGGAAGCATGAGTTGGTGGCACCTCTCTCTGATCGGAGTGGGCTGTACGATTGGAACTGGCTATTTCCTGGGTTCTTCCATCGGAATCAAACAGACCGGTCCTTCCATCGTATTCTCGTTCGTCCTTGCTGCGGTTGGAACGTACATTGTCTATAATCTGCTTGCGAAAATGACAGCCGAGGACCCGCAGGAAGGGTCTTTCTGTTATTACGCAGCTAAAGCTTTCGGCAAATGGGCAGGCTTCAGCTGCGGATGGAATTATTGGTGTTCAAATATATTGATCATGGGCAGCCAGCTGACAGCATTGGCCATTCTTTCGCAATTTTGGTTTCCACGTATTCAACTATGGGTATTTGCAAGCGGTTATGCCGTTCTCTCCCTGTTGATTGTGATCCTGGGAACGAAAAGTTTTGACAAAGCTGAAGGCATATTTGCCGTAATAAAGACATCAGCCATCATTATGTTCATTGTGATTGCGGCGCTTGCCCTTTTTGGTGTAATTGAAGGCAAAGGAGAGATTCCAGAATTTTTATTCAATCAGAATTCCCTTTTCCCTGAAGGGTTGAAAGGTTTATGGGCATCCTTGATTTATGCATTTTATGCATACGGGGGTATCGAGGTGATCGGCCTGATGGCGATGGAGTTGAAGGATAAAAAGGAGGCTCCCAAAGCGGGGAATGTCATGCTTCTCATCCTGACGTTGATCTATGTGGCATCTTTGGCAATGGCTGTATTACTCGTTTCTCTAGAAGCCTTTAATGATAAAGAAAGTCCTTTTGTGACGGCACTGAGTATGCACAATCTCCCTTTCTTCCCTCATGTATTCAATGGTGCTATCATCATTGCCGGCTTTTCAGCACTTACGGCTGCACTCTTCGGCGTGACTAGCCTGCTTGTCACTCTTGCCAAAGACGGCGATGCCCCGAAAATCTTTGAAAAGAAGCTGAAGAAGCCAAGGGACCTTCCACTTCCCTCATTGGGTCTTGCTACTACAGGACTGATTGCTTCAGTGATCACGGCTCTCCTCCTGCCCGGGAAAGTATATGAATATTTAACCACAGCTGCTGGAATCCTGCTCCTTTATAACTGGGCATTTATCATCCTCTCGGCTTTTAAAATTTTGAAACAAAAACGCTCGGGCATCATTCTTAGCATATTTGGGCTGGCTCTTCTGTTTTCCGCTGTAACGGGGACAATCATAGAGAAAAGTATCCGATTCGGTTTTTATATTTCATTATTGCTGGTAGCTCTGATTGCCCTCGTCGCCTTCTTGATGAATAAGAAATGGAAGAAAGAACATACTGCTTAAATAACCTTCCATGAATGGTACTAAAAGATATGAGCATCATAATGTAAAAGCAACCCTTTTAACATATTGCACTTGGGAGGACGTCCAATGAACCAGAATCAAGTATGCTGCCATAATGAATTTGCTTCTTTAAAAGAAGTCATTTTATGTCCGCCGAACTATATGAAAATTGTTGATGTGATTAATGAAACTCAACGACGCTACCATAAAGAGAATATAGATGTAGAAAAAGCCGTCTCACAACATGCAACATTCCTTGAAATATTGAAATCAAACGGAATTGAAACCCACTTGCTGTCACCGGACGAAGCATTTCCTGAACAAGTCTTTACAAGGGATATCGGGTTCACGGTGGGCAAAACTTTATTCATCTCGGATATGAAAATGCCAGTCAGACAAGGTGAAGAAGGTGAACTGAAAAAATGGCTGTCCAGCCGAGGCCTGCCATACATAGATCTCATTGAAGATGAAACTGAGGGCGGTGATGTGCTTGTACATGGAAGAACCGTGTACATCGGCCTGAGTGATAGGACGACACCAGGTGCAGTAGAACGAATTCAGTCATACCTGCCAGACTACGAAGTCATCTCCCTGCCGATTCATGAAGATATCCTTCATCTTGATTGTATCTTTAACATCCTTTCCGACAAGGATGCACTTATCCATCGTGAAGGATTATTGGAAGAAGACGTTAACCGACTGGCTTCTGAATTTCACTTGATCGATGTCTCACGAGAGGAACAATTCACCATGGGAGTAAATGTTCTTTCAATTGGAAACAAGAAAGTTATCAGCCTTCCAATAAATAAGGAAGTCAACGGTAAACTTCGCGAACGGGGGTATGAGGTAATCGAAGTGGAATTCGATGAAATCATTAAGTCCGGTGGATCATTCAGATGCTGTACGCTCCCGCTGCTGCGACAGTAAATGTCACAACCAGTGTTGCTTTATAGAGCGACACTGGCTTTTGAACTTTCTACAGAAGCATAGCAACTCCCACCTCATTTTCTAAATCAATCATAAAAAAACAAACCCGATGATTTCCTTATCAGGTTTGTTTTCATGTATTATTCCTTGTCTCTGTTTTTCATATGGAATTCATCCGTGAGTTTTGTTGGGAATTCGGGATGAATTTGTTCTGAAGCTTCAGTCTGATACTGAAGATTGGCCGGCGCTTTTCTTTTATTTGACCGATTAGGTAAGATATCACGAACTACATACCTATGGAAAAACAGTTCAAACACCATTAATGCTAGAGCAGCAAGAATAGATCTTATTAAATAAGTACCGCCATCCGTCATTCCATCCGTCATAAAGTAAATCAAGATAAATGCAAGTCCAAAATCAGCCAGTGCGGCTACTGTATTACTTGTTCTTGGAAGCAAAAACAGATCTCCAAGTAAATAAGCAATTGATCCCAACACTAATGATATAAGAAAAACATCTCCAAAGGTAATGGCTTGTACACCTGCAAGGATCAAATATAGAAGTACAAAGGTTGCCACAAATTTAATGGCAAATGCTTTAATATGCTTCATGTGCAATCCCTCCTTAACTTATCTTTCTCTTTTTATTTGAGATTATGCTAAAGAAAGGAGGATGTTTTTTCCGGCTGATATGTACCTTGTGATTTTAAATGCTATGATGGCTGGACTAAAACTTCTTTTCCCTGACCACCTAGGCTTCGATGAATTTTTCGAAAAAAAGAGCTTGAAATTCCTTTAAAGAATTCAAGCCCAAAAATACTTATCTGATTATTTTTTCAATAATGGCTTCAGCCGTATGCTTTCCATTTTGAATACAAGCACCGATTCCGACTCCGAAATAAGACGCGCCCGCAAGTGTCACATTAGGATAGTTCTCACTAAGTGTATGTTGAAGTGAGTTCACTGCCTCGCTGTGCTGCAAATGGTAGTTCGGCATAAGGTCTTTCCACTCGGTGACCTTAACGGATACCGGTCTTTCGTTAATGGCCAGACTTTTTGATATATCCTTAAGTGCTACGTTTGTAAGATCCTCTTCACTAAGGCCCTTTAATTCTCGGTAATGAGGATTGGAACTTTTGTAGAATAATCTTACCAACAATTCATGTTCCTCTGCTGTATGCTTCCATTTTCGGCTTGTCCACGTACAAGCATCGCATAGAACATCACTGCCATGCGATGTAATAAATCCTGTTCCATTTTCAGGAAGAATATCATCCTTTACATCAAACCCTATATAAATGCTTGTGAGAGATGAATTTTTCAATAGGCTGAAGTGTTGATCCATTAGAGGATCGTTCAAAATCATTTGTGTAACATCATGTGGTGTTGAAAAAACTACATAATCGGCCTCAACCTGCTTTCTGTCAGTAAAAGTGAGCTCGTACTTATCTTCATACTGCTTCAGGTTAATAAGTTCTTCACCCTTAATAATATCAGCATCTTCTATCACCTGTTCAAGCCGGTCTATCAGAGCAGATAACCCGTTTCGGAAAGAGATGAATTTCCCTTTGGAGGAACTCTTAAATCTTTCTTTATTTGCTTCAAGCCCTTTGATGATACTTCCATATTGATTTTTATAATCCACCAAATACGGAAGCGTACTAGACATCGTCAAATCATGAAGGTTTCCTGAGTACACACCGGATAGTACAGGTGCAATTTGGTTCTCGACAAGTTCCCGCCCAAAGAACGCTTCCAAAAATTCACCTACCGAACTCTCTTTTGTAAATATCTTGTTGGGAGTTTCCAAATCCTTACACGCTTCACGTTTGCCATCTTCTGAAACCAACGTACTTTCCATTAACGATTCTATACTCATCGGAATACCGAAAATCGTATCTTCGGGAATCTTATGCAGCTTCGCGTTCATGTAGATATAGGATAGCCCTGTTTCGTTATACACAAGTTCATCCTCTAGCTGCAATTCTTCTATTAAAGCCAGCACACCCTCATTTCTTGCAACAATCGAGTCTGCCCCCGTCTCCATGATGAACGGATGTTCCTTTACGGTTTTAATCTTTCCGCCAAGCTCTTGATCACGTTCGACCAGTATCAATTCGATATCAATATTATTTTCTCTTTTTAATTTATCGAGATGGTACATCGTTATGAGTCCTGTGATGCCCCCGCCAACTACAACAACCTTTTTCATCGTCATTCACTCCATATGCAGGTTTATACCATTAGCCTATCACTTTTTATTGTGAAATCATAAACAAATGGGGAATTTATTGTGACTTTTTAATGAAGATTCTGTGTACTGGATGCTTAGAGACTAAAGTGGAAAAATCTTCATCTCGCATTTATTCATACTTGACAACTCGGAATACTATGTATTAAAGTATATCTAACTTATTAATCATGAATAACTTATCAAGAGAGGCAGAGGGACTGGCCCGATGACACCTCAGCAACAGATTCTGATTTCACGGAACACTGTGCTAATTCCATCAAGCCGAAAGCTTGAAAAGATAAGATGAAGAATAAAACTATTTAAACCTTCTTCTTATCTTCGGAAGAAGGTTTTTGTTATGTAAAAACAATAAAGACTTTTCTCATGAAATAAATGATAAAAGGGGTGCAAGATAATGGGAAAAATCATTCGACATACTTTAGAAAGACGCCGGGAGGAGCTTATAAACAAACTGATCACCTATAACATTTTCAAGAAGAACGGCAAACAACTGTTTGAATTGACCCTGCAAGAACTCGAAAAGGAGTATCAAGAGGCAAAAAGTCATTGCCATCCTCACAGCAGCGCTTCCTCCATCCATTGGAAAAATGTAAAGGCCCGTCCCTCGGCACGTTAAAGTACTGAAGGACGGACCTGTTTATGCGATATTTCTGCAAGCTTCTGCACACTTAAAGCAGGCATCTGCGCATTTTTGACAGTGATCGTGGTCATGCTTTTTGCATTCGTTTCCGCAAGCTTCACAGATGGATGCACATACTGAAGCAAGCTCGGATGCAAACGGCGTGCCTCTTACCAGTGCCTGTTCTAAAAATCCGCACATGTCTGAGCATTCACGATCTAAACGGATACAATCCGCCATCATTTTAACATCATCCTCACCAAGGCATGCATCGTAACAATGATTGCAAGCCTCCATACACTCATGTAATGTTTGTACTAATGATTGATACTTTTCGTGTGACATTAATTAGTTCCTCCTTGTTTTTTATTCTATCATTCTTTATCCGGGTTTCACCTTCTCTAAACAACATTCCAAAAATTCGTTTCAAGATTGAAAAGGATTCATAACCCGCATAGGTTATAGTTTCCCGCGTTTTTTGCAGAATTTATGCAAAAAACGGAGAAAACGAAAAAAGCTGCCTTATCACAGCAGCTTTTCGCAGACACACTTATCCATTAACTTCTACAACATCTTCCTTGTAAAACTCTGCGAAGATTTCTGCAAATGCTTCCGTTGAATTATAGAGCTCGACTAAATTATTTTCTACACCACCGAATTCCAGGAGCATGGCTCGCTCGGTCAAGTCCTGATTGTAGACACCGTTTCCTTCAGCTTTCGTTTTAACAAATACCCCGCGGCTGATGCCGGGATATTTCTTTTCGAGTGCGCCATTCAATTCTTTGGCGATGGCCAGATTTTTTTCGAAATTCTTGTTTTCTTTACCTACGATAAAGAATAATCGTGCATATTGCTTCCCATTAATTGTTTTAGTGGTGATTTCCCTGGGCTGGGAGTCACGGTGGATATCAATCAGGTAATTGAGGTCATTATTTCCGGCAAGTGCTTCTTGAACCTGCTCCCTTGATAATTTATATGACTCATAATAGGTCCAGTTCTTCTCTTTCAGTGCCTGCGTAGTATCTGTCTTATCCTGTACGGCACCTATCCCTCTTTTCGCAAGTTCTTGTTGAAGCTTTGACCCGATCGCAATGACGTTTACTTTTTCATTCGTACTGGCAGGATTTTCGGTTTGATTATTTTTAATAAGCGGGCTAAATGCTTCCCAGCTGTGGGAATGATAAATAAAGACAGATTTCTTATCGACTTCTTCAACGGTTTCTCCACTGTCGCCATTTGCCCGGTCAATCTGTTTCTGATCAAACTCCTGATTCTTCAATTGTTCCTCAGTCGGTGCGGGCGATTCTACAGGCAGGTTGGTTATATCCGTCCCTTTCCCCGCTACGGCTATCTGGGTATGGTAATTTTCAATCCCCGGTATCTCTCTTCCAAATAAACTGCGGGGATCAAACAACGAGACATTGGTTACACTTTCAAGCCAGTCAAAGTCGGACTCCAATTCCTCTTCATTCATTACCCTGAGTGAAGTAATCTCTTCAGATAGAAGCTTCAAGAGGGTCTCTTTCGGTACCATATCAGATACTGTCGAGTAAAACAGCGTGTCCACCTTCAGCTTGATTGCCGTCGCAGATATAAGCCAGACGGAAAAATAAAGAAGGATAATTCCGAGAACCATCATTCTTGCTAAAGATTTCATAGTCACAAATACTAGTAGGGGTAGGGTGCTATCTTTTCTGGATTTGTACGCCATGAATGAACTCCTATACTTATAAGATTTACTAGTTCACTATATGCGCAACTTGCAGAATATAGAATGAAGAGATAAAGGTTCATTCTTCTTTACTAGAAGGGCAAATTTATGAAGGCAGTACAAATCACACTTTAATTATGTAAACTTGATAGGTATAGTGGGTGTAAGTAGAAAATTTCCGTATTCTTAACAATTGATTGGAATAGGTATGCTCATTAATTTAAATCGAGATTTCAAAAATATTCCGACAATATTCATCATATTATTTAGTTGTTTTGGAGGCTTCTCCGAATTTTTTTAAGCGAAAAGAACTTCCTTCATCTTCTGAAAATCCCATAGCGGCAGCCTTCTGCATTACTTTATCAAGCATATTCGGGAAAAGATTCATTTTCATTTTATAGTTGAAAAAATAATAAGTTTCAGGTGTCACAATTACGCCCTCCTTGATAGGTATATAAATATTTAATTGTATGATATAATTTATACTTAATCAAGATTAAATTATTTTGGGTCTACGAGACTGTATTTAGTCAATCCCTCTATAATATAGAAGGGAGACGTTTTATGTCATTCGATACAATTCTGCGAATGCTGAAAACTCAAATTGATTTTAAAGAAAGTGAGATTATTCACACTTTCAGTTCGGAGGACCAGACACCTGTACTTTCCGTCATATACCACTTTGACACGGAAACGTTCTTGTTAACTTATATAGAAACCCAGCAAACCAAGAAATATACAGATATTATTAAGTTGGCGGACATAATCGAACGACATCTTAACCAACAGCCACAGAAAGTATAATCATAGAATAACCGCCCCGCTGCTCATTGCCGGGGCGGTTTTAGTTTAGGATAATTTTGAAATGAACATGCTTGCAATGCCGAAATATACGAGCAGTGAAAAGATATCGTTGATTGTTGTAATGAGTGGACCTGAAGCTACGGCAGGATCAATATTAAACTTATAGAGAACGAGCGGAATGATGGTTCCTGCTAGTGTTCCGATTATGAGTGTGATCAATAGTGAACTACCCACTACGATTCCAAGTACGAAGCTTCCCTGCCATATGAATGCAATGATCGATATCAATATTGCACAACTAAGACCGATGATGATACCTACCCATAATTCACGAAATATCAGCTTCAAAACCTGTGTTACGTCCAAGTCTTGTGAAACCAGCCCCCTTACGACTACTGCAAGGGACTGTGTACCTGTATTTCCTGTCATACCGGCTATCATCGGCATAAAGAATGCCAGAGCGACTGCAGACTGCAGTGTATCTGAAAATCCGTCTATGATACTGCCTGACACAAGACCGATCAATAACAAGAGTATGAGCCACGGCAGCCGTCTGTATGCAGCCACGAACGGCTTCGTGTTGAAATCAATCGCTTTACCGGAAGCAGATAGCTTTTCAATATCTTCGTTTGCCTCTTGGATCACTACATCAATAATGTCATCGACCGTAATGACTCCCATCAGTTTATCATCTTCTTCTATGACAGGGATCGAAACGAAATCATAGCGGCTGATCAATTTCGCCACTTCTTCCTGATCGGTAAGAACGTCAACTTTGACCACTCTTGTAAACATGATATCTTCAATTTTATCCTGCATTTCCCCCAGGAGAAGGTCTTTATAAGAGACAACCCCCACCAGCTTTTTACCCTCATCTATTACATAAAGGTAATTCAAATACTCGGCAAGTTCGGCAAAATCCTTTAGTTTATCGACAGCTTCTCTTACCGTATAATGTTTTGAGATCCACACAAATCGGTTATTCATGAGACGCCCTGCCGATTCAAGGGGATAGTTCATCATGTGCTGAACTACATCAGATTCTTCCTGTTTCATTTCAGACAACAATTCTTCAATCTGATCAGGTTCAAGATCGGATAAAAGTGTGGTCAAATCATCATTTTCCATAAGATCAAGCACTTTGGTCGACTTTTCAATGCCTAATTTCTGCAGGACTTCCAGCTGATCCTCACTCTCTAATTCCTTCATCAGCTCTTTAAGCTGGGAGATGGTCAAGAATAGGAGAAATTTATTACGATGTTTTGCAGGCAGGTGCTGATACTGCTGTGCCATGTCATATGGCTGCAGTTCATCCATGATTTCCTGAAAACCCCGCTTCTTTCCTTCTTTTAAGCTCTGAATTATTTCAAGTGTGAGTTCATACTCTGCAGGTGATGCTCCCATTGTTTTCAACTCTCTCTTTATATAATGTCATTGATATCATACCCATTATCACCCATAATGAACATAGTTAAGTGAATCAATTCTAAAGAAAAGAGATGCTTTATTTTGCAAAATTATTTATTGGTAGGACTAGCGGGTGCCGTCGGTTCTCTTTTAAGGTTTGCTCTGGGTGCCTCGGTTCATTCACATTGGCAGTATCACTTTCCTCTAGGCACACTGCTCGTTAATTTGACCGGCAGCTTTATACTGGGATGGATGACCACATATCTTTTTCAATCCAAGAAAATGCGTCCTTCCGTGAAGGCAGCTCTGGGCACGGGTTTAATTGGATCTTTCACAACGTTCTCTACTTTCAGTGTGGAGACCATTGAATTACTGCAACAAGCACAATGGCTTTTCGCATTTCTATACGTGATATTAAGTATGGCCGGCGGACTCTTCATGTCTGGGGTGGGCTTTAAAACCGGCAGCATTCTGTGGAAGCGGGAAAATTCAGTCGTGGAGGATAATGATTGATGCTTATTCAAATAATCATGATCTCACTTGGAGGGTTTTTCGGTGCTATATCCAGGTATTGGATCAGTCTATGGTTTGGGAAACATTTTTCTGCATCTTTCCCATTTGCAACATTACTAGTCAATTTAATCGGTTCTTTTTTATTGGGATACACGATTGGTGCCGGTTTGGAAGGCCCGATTTATTCATTCATCGGTATCGGATACTTCGGTGCTTTTACAACATTCTCTACCTTCAAGCTTGAGAACATCCATATGTTTGCAGGAAAAAAATTCAAGGTCCTTGCTGTTTATCTTACTGCAAGTTATACATTCGGGATCCTCCTCGCTTTTGCTGGTTTTAAAGCAGCCGGTATTTAAAAGAACCCTCAATCAACACCGACAAGAATGTTCAATAAAAATAGCAAAAGTGTTCCCGGCACTGCAGGAACACTTTTACTGTACGAACAAATAAGGAGGTACTCTTGTCTATACGGCGGAAGTATATAGACGAGAAAGCTTGTTCATGGGCAAAACCGAATGAAGCTTTCTTTTACGGTGACTAAAGGATTTTTAAAGCCGTTTTGGAACAACCGCATTCTTTTTTGCCGATTTTCTGTTTCTCTACTTCACTATATGTACAACCCTGCACCTGTGTGCAGACAAGCACTTATTATTTTTAAAAATGGTCAATCCCCCACCTATCCTCTGTTTTGAAAGAAAATATTCAACAGGTACATACAGATTAACCCTGTGATACAAAACAGCAGCACATACACTGCCATCACGGATATACCAAGTCCCGTCCAGCCCCCTATGAAGAAAATGGAGACCGGAATGGATAATAGTGCAGCAATCATTAGACTGAATAATATTCTGAAAGGTAGATAACTTCTCAGTATTCCTTTTATCTGAAGGAAATGCAGGATAAGTGACAATACTATCCCGCTTCCTATTACGTACGCCACAAGGGAACTTTCCATATCTAGACCTCCTCATTCAAGAGATTTTTCTTTGGAATCAACTCTTTTACTTCAGTGAATACTACTACGTGATTACTAAATTAAATAAAGGAGAAGATACAAATGAAAAAATACTTTATTGTATTCACCGCTATTCTCATGACGTTGACAATGGCTGCCCGGCTTCCAGAAACTCAGGCTGCCAAAAAAGAATGCGTGAGCCCCGATGCCCTAAAGCTTAAAGAAGACATGCGAACCCTTTGGAACGATCATGTAATTTGGACGCACAACTATATTGTTAGTGCTGTCGACGGTCTGGAAGATCAAGAAAAAGTGCTTGAAAGACTGCTTCAAAACCAAAAGGATATCGGAAATGCCATCAAACCTTTCTATGGAGAAAAAGCAGGAAACCAACTTGCTGAGTTATTGACAGAACATATTGTCATTGCCGGTAAGATCGTCGAATCTGCAAAAGCTGGCAATCAGGCAGAAGTAGAAAAACTAAATAAAGAATGGTATCGGAATGCTGATGATATCACTGCATTCTTGATTGGAGCAAATCCCAACTGGTCTGAAAAAGAGTTGAAAGAGCTCTTATATATGCACCTAGACTTTGTTACAAAAGAAGCAGTAGCACGTATCCAAAAAGATTGGAATCAGAATATCGAATCGTTCGATAAAGGCAGAGCACACATTTTCCACTTGGCTGATGCTCTTTCTAAAGGAATAACAAAACAATTCCCACAAAAATTTTAAGGCAGGGTAAAAAACGCTGATATGACTTCTTTCAATCAGTCAGCGTTTTTTACTTATGTATATTCCCCGATTCATAAGTTAATTCGGATTGTTCAAATCAATTTCTTTTAGTACTCTCGCAGGGTTTCCTCCAACCACTACATTTGAAGATACGTCCTTTGTCACGACGGATCCAGAAGCAACCACCACATTGTCTCCAATTGTCACACCCGGATTAATGATTGCACCTCCGCCAATCCATGCATTATTCCCAATGGTAACCGGCTTACCAAATTCAGGTCCCTTGATACGTTCATAGGGATTGACCGGATGTGCTGCGGTATAAATATGCACCCCTGGTGCGAGCATACAATTAGCGCCAAATCTGACTTCACATACATCAAGGATGACACAATCAAAATTCGCAAAGAAGTTGTCCCCGACATGAATGTTATATCCGTAATCACACCTGAAATTAGGCTCCATATAGACTTTATCTCCAGTAGAACCGAACAGTTCCTTTATTAGTGCCACACGTTCATCATAATCTGTTTCAATTGTTGAATTAAACTGTCTTACCAATTTCCTTGCACTTTCCCTCTCTTTGACTAACCCTTCATCCCAGGGTTCATATAACTCGCCGTCGATCATTTTCTGTTTTTCCGATTTCATTTGTTTCATCCTTTTTAGAAAATCTCTTGTCCTGTTACCGTTTTGAATATTCATCCTCATACCCTGCATAATCCGCGAAAACCTAACTAACACCTGTATATTTCAGCCTTCCCGATACAATTTGTCTGCTCTTCTTACACTGATCAGTAACAGAATGAATGCCGCCACTAATGAGGACACCCAATACTGACTATCATTTGCAGCAAATACTATCCCCGCTATGCTTAACGAGAAAGCTGATATTAACCCAATGACTGTCTTTCTGTCTTTTACAACTTTCGTATTCTTCAAGCCGCCTCCATCATAATGATTTCCGCCTTTATATTAACATAAAATTCCAATGATTATAACAAAAAGGATCGAACTCCGTTTAGGAATTCAACCTCTTCTTTACAGAGGGTATCATTCTTTAAGAGGAACCATCACGTCAATGTGGTTCGGCATGATTCCCAGTTCAATCGGAAGCTTCCTGCCTTCTTCACCATCTACATTTGTATTAAGCTCTTCAAAGGAAGATATTCTGAGCTCTCTTGCCTTAAAGTAAGTTACATCTTTATTCTTCTTAAGCTTACCCGCGAGGATGGATGTTAATATTGCAGGAAGTTTCAATACATTAATATCGTTAATGATATAGCAGTGGAGAACACCATCGTCCACTTCTGCATCGGGGGCCAGGTTCTCAAAGCCCCCAATGGAATTGGTCAAGGCTGCCAGGAATAATAAAGAATCTCCTTCCCACTTCTCACCATCATGCTCAATCGTCAATGGATAGGAAGGATTCGAAGCGAGTGTTTTCATTCCTTCAACCACGTAAGCAAGCGGCCCCAGCTTCGTCTTCTCTTCAGGGGTGACATCGTATGTAGCTTCTGCCAATGCCCCTACTGCTACGATATTGACAAAATAATCGTCGTTGAAAGTGCCGATATCCACCATTCTAGTCTGATGATGACGAAGAACGTCGATCGCTTTCTCAGGGTTCAATGGAATATTCAAGGCTCTTGCAAAGTCATTCACCGTTCCCATCGGTATAATCCCCAGCTTCGGACGATGATGTTCATCGATCAGTCCATTAATCGTCTCATGAAGTGTACCATCCCCGCCAAGTGATACAACAAGATCATATTCATCTTTGCATGCAGATTGACAAAATCTTGTAGCATCCAGTTCTTTTTCTGTCTGACTGACATTCACCTCATATCCTTGCTTATTCAAAATCCCCTCTATTTCTTCTACATAATTGAGTGCTTCTTCCTTACCAGAAGAAGGATTAACGATCAGCATCGCATTTTTCATTTTTTTTCCTCCTAAAAACGTTCCTTATATATGTATTAATACCTCAATATGGATTGTAGGAAACATGTTAGAAGGCATGCACTCAGTATGTTCATCCCTACTCGTCATATCCCGCGAGCCAAAAAATGTTTATCTCCCCATATTTACGGATAAACCTAATACAATTCCTTTTTTAAAGATTAGGAGGTTCATCCTTATGAAACCATCAGATAATCAACATCATATTAATGAGTATAACCAACAAAAGCGGAAACGTTCACAATCAAGGGAGCAAGACTATCATGATTTGATTCTGTCCACAATCCAGACATGTGAGTCTCTTTCGATCAAGCCCACCATCTCAATGCTGGTTGATTTTTCAGGATTATCAGAAGAAAAGATACTAGAAATTATGGAGACTTACTATAAGAAAAACTCTTCAACAGAGAAATTAAAAAAACTGAATGATAATAATGGTTCTTTCTGAAAGCAGACCAATCTTTAGAAAGAGTGAAAAGAGTGTGCACCTCAATAGGTATCACACTCTCTTCAACTGAAATCTTACTCGCTTTTTGTAAGAACTAGCTGACATTATCCTACATACGAATGTTCCTACCGATACTGCTTTGCCTTTAACAAGATTTCTAACTTTTAAAAAATCCTGCAGTAAGAGAATAAACTGCAGGATTTTTATTAGTCTTCTAATAATCCGTTTTCAACAAGCCAATCATGAGCGACCACTGACACACTGTTTCCTTCAATGTCTACCTTATAGTTCAGTTCACGCATGATATCACTGTTGAGGTTATTTGCCAAACGGGCCGTGATTTCTTTTATTTCCGGATATTTTTCATATGTTTTTTCGTTGATGCTGACGGCAGCACGATATGGGGGGAAAAATCGTTTATCATCCTTTAACGTAATAAGTCCATAATCTCTAATAGTAGCATCCGTTTCAAAGGCTACTGATACATCCACCTGGTTTTTATCCAGTGCTCGCTGAGTCAGTCCGATGTCCATTTGTTTGATATTCTCTGCACCGAAGCTGAATCCGTATTTTTTTTCTACACCGGGAAGCCCATCTGGACGGTTAGCAAATTCTGCATCCGAAGCAACCGTGATCGTGCCTGGATTTTCATTGATATAGGATGCCAGATCACTTATCGACTTTATTCCCAATTCCTGCGACTTTTCCTTCGTCATGGCAAGAGCATATGTGTTATTGACATCAGACATGTTCATCCAGTGAATTCCCTTCTTGGCATCAATCTCCTTTACCTTTTGAAAGGTCTTCTCTGGATCAGAAATCGGGTCTTTACCCATGTAGGTTATGAGAGCTGTCCCCGTATACTCCCACATCAGATCAACCTGCTCATTTTCAAGGGCTTTTCTGACCACTGTGCTTCCCAGGTTGTTCATCTGTTTGACTTTAAAGCCTTCTTCTTTCAATAGAAAAGCCGTCATTTCTGAAAGGAGGTATTGTTCTGTAAAGTTCTTTCCGCCCACAGCAACCTGCTTTCCTCCGACACCGATACTTGAACATGATGAAAGGGCAAGGGTTAGCACAGCAACCAGCTTTAGAATTAGTAGTTTCTTTAACATAAAATCACCTCCGCTTCTTGTTACATTTCGCCGGTTTGCTTAATTCCGTCAGAAACGACCAAGCGTTCCAGCAGTCTCAGCAGATAATCGACTACTATCGCCAGAAGGGTCACAGGAATGGCCCCTGAAATCAAATAACCGTTATCGAAAAGCTGTATGCCTGTGAAGATCCAGACTCCGAGTCCACCGCCCCCGACAACATAAGCAAGCGCCGCTGTTCCAATATTCAATACAACAGCAGTCCTGATCCCTGCCAAAATGGAATAAGCTGCATTCGGTAGTTCGATTTTAAAAAGAATTTGTGATGGAGTCATACCCATCCCTCTTGCCGCGTCTATTAAATTGTCATCAATTGAGTCAATACCTGCTACTGTGTTTCTGTATATTGGCAGCAGAGAATAGATAAACAGTGCAAAAATCGCTGTTTTAAATCCTATACCAAGAATGCTGATCGTAAGTGCAAGTACAGCAAGGCTGGGAATGGTCTGTCCAAAGTTAACAGTGTTCGAAACAGCCCACTCTGCTCTTCTGAACGATTTCCTTGTAATTAATATTCCTATAGGAACAGCAACTGCTATTGCCAGTAGAGAAGATACCAGCACAAGCTGGAAGTGCTGCTTTAACAGCAACAAAAATGTATTGGTTTCACTGAAGATATAGTTAAAATATTGATTCATTATCGCCCACGCAAAAAAGGCGATCACCAGTGCATACACAAAATAGCGTACAATACGGCTGACTAGTTTCTTATTATTCATGAAATCATCCTTTCACAGCCGGGGAAGGTTTGCCCTTGATCTCATAGTGAAGATATTTTTGGACACGATCGATGGTAATCGCACCTAATTCATTGCCTGAGTGATCCAATACAATGACTTGCTCAGCTTCCTGATTCAAGAGCATGGAAAGTGTATTTCGAAGGTCATGATGGACGCTGATTGTTTTGGTATCTTGAATGGATTCATCAATTTCAACAAGACCGATGATTTCTTTCAGATCCTCAATGGTATGAAGACTCAAGCTTTTAATAGCACGGTCTTTCCCAAAGAATTCATATACAAAATCATTTTCCGGCCGAACCAGCATTTCTGATGGTGAATCATACTGCATGATTTCCCCTCCTCGCAGTAATACGATTTTATCGGCCATCTTGATCGCTTCATCGATATCGTGACTCACAAACAGAATCGTTTTCTTCACTTCTCTTTGAATCTGAAGAAACTCGTCTTGTATTTTTTCACGGATAATCGGATCGAGCGCACCAAATGGTTCATCCATCAGCATGACTGGAGGATCGGCTGCAAGTGCACGAATGACACCGATTCGCTGCTGCTGTCCGCCAGATAATTCATGTGGATACCGTTTTCTGTACTTGTCGGGACTTAACCCGATCATATCCATCAATGAATTAAAGCGTTCCCTCTTCTGCTTTTTTCCCCACCCTAATAAATCAGGCACGATCATAACATTCTCTTCAATCGTCATATTGGGAAATAGACCGTTGCTCTGTATGACGTAACCTACCTTTCTTCTTAATTCAATCTCATTCAAGTCCATTGAATCCTGTCCGTCAATGATGATTTTCCCTTCTGTAATCGACTCCAGCCTGTTCACCATGCGGAGCAGTGTTGTTTTACCACATCCGGAAGGACCAAGAAGAACAACGATATGACCTTTTTCCACGGTGAAATCAACCTTGTTGACTGCTGTCACTCCGCCTTCGTATGTTTTCGTCGTCTGATCGAATGTAATCATCTTTTCACCTCTCTGCTTAATTGGATATACTTTTTGGTGTATAGCGTTTTTGGATCCACATGAGGACTCCGTCCGCTATGATTGCCAGAATGGCAACTGCAACCGAGCCGCTGATGATCAAATAATTGTCGCCTCTCGAAATTCCTTGTGTGATAAGGACACCGAGACCTCCAGCCCCGATATAGGCTGCAATGACCCCAATCCCTATATTCAGCACGACTGCTGTTCTTATGCCAGCCATGATGAGAGGAAATGCATTAGGGATTTCCACTCGCAGTAAACGCTGATGTGTCTTCATCCCAAGTCCCTTGGCAGCATCTCTCATTTCTGGGCTGACATTTTTAATCGCTGTATATGTATTCCGGATGATGGGGAGCTGAGAATAGAGAACAAGTGCTACAAAGGCAGGAACAAAGCCGATCCCCTGATTGATCAGCGAGAAGATTGGTATCATGACTCCGAATAACGCAATACTCGGGATTGTCAGCATGACTGACGCTATTTGCAAAACCGTCTCGGCAAGGTAATCATTCGTCGTTAAATAAATTCCAAGAGGAATACCGATCAGCAGTGCCACAATTATCGCTAATCCAACTAGTATTGCATGTTCAATCGTTAATTCCAGAATTCGAGGGGCATTCACCTCAAGGAATTTCATCCATTTATCCATTCATACACCCTCCTTTACCATGATTTTACGAGCAAAAAAAAATCGAACAGGCTAAAAGCCCGGTCGATTATTAGTTTACCCACATACAACCGTAACATTCTTTTTATACTCAGTCTAAACATTCGGTTTTAACATGCCTTAAATAGGTAATTTTCAGCAGATTATTTCCAGTATATTCCCATCTGGGTCAATTACATGCACGTACCTGGTGCCAGATATTCTGGATAACGAATAATGACGTGATTCGAGAAGACGAGAGAGTGCAAATAGAGATGCTGGATTACCCTGTTTGATCGCTCTGGTTAATTCGAGAATAAGTTCTTTATCAGTCGGTTGATGGAGAATTTGCGGAATATCCTTACTTAATTTCTTTAATCGGGATCTTGATCGTGATAGAGCCGTTTTAACCGATTCATCAGTGACCCTCAGCATGGCTGCGATTTCTTGTGAATGATATCCGAAGACATCTTTCAACGTGATTAGAATCGCCTGGCGAATTGGCAATTTCAAGAGAAGTTCTTCGACTATACTCTCGCATCCGGTATAATCTATTTCATATTGATGGAGTTCTTCCCTGAAAGTAGCGACGGCTTTTTTCTTTCTTTGTTCGTCTATAAAGAGGTTTTTAGCAACAGTGTAAAGAAAACTATTAGTGAACTCTCTTTGTGGGTCAGTCTTTTTAATCGTATACACCTTTATCAGAGTTTCTTGGACTAAATCTTCAGCCGTCCATTTGGATCCAGTCAACATTAAACTATAACGGTATAGCTTTGACATTGTCTTTTCCATGTTATCGAAAACCACATGACCCCTCCATTTTTTTTGTAGATGATGTAACTTTTCTGCCGTTATCTACGTTATTAAGGTGAAAGATATCAATAAACTAAGGAGTGTTTGTATGTTCAAGGTTGGAAGTGTATTTATTCCTGTAACAGACTTAAAAAAATCAAAGAAATGGTATGAAGATCTTTTAGGTGTAAAACTAATCGATGAATGGGAAGGCGGTGCTGGCTTTTACTTTCCAAACTGTCAGACACAGCTTGGATTGGTAGAGGTGGAAAAGCCGCAGCCATCGGAATTCACAATCAAGGGAAACATGAAAAATTCATATTTTAACTTTCTTGTATCTGATATCGACAATGCTTATTCACATTTTAACAGAAACGGTATAAAAACATCTGAAATTGAAGAGTTTGGTGGAATGAAATTCTTTGATTTCTTCGATCCTGACGGGAATCCATTTAGCGTAGTTGACGAGGTGGAGGGCTCTCCTTTTCACAGGGATGAAGTTAAAAAATTGCAGGAGAAGTATTAATTCACAGGGGCTGATTTTAAACTTGATCAGCCTTCCATATATACGAAACAAAGGAGAATGTTCATGGCAACGATCAGAGAATTGAGTACAGAAGCAGATTGGATTGCTGCTTACCCTGTGATGAATCAGCTCAGGAAGCATTTGACTCAGGAAGAATTTCTTGAATTGGTTAAGGAAGCGGCTGCCACTGAAGGTTACAAACTTGCAGCCCTCTATAAAGAGGAAAGAATCGTGGCAGTCACTGGGTTCATGCCAATGCTTACATTATATAACGGAAGATTTATTTGGGTATGTGATTTAGTGACTGATTCCAATGAGCGCTCAAAAGGTTATGGTGATAAACTGTTATGCTATGTCGAGAGGTGGGCTAAAGAGAGAGATTATGAAATCGTTTCTCTATCCTCCGGTCTGCAGCGGCTGGATGCGCATCGATTTTATGAAAAGAAGATGGATTATAAGAAAAAAAGTTTTGTGTTTTTAAAAGAGCTATAAGCACTTGATTTTACATATTTATTGAGAATAAACAGTGCATAGCCTAGAGAGGAAAATACTATTAACTACTGCTACATTTAACGTATGACAAATTCAAAAGCCTGCCGTATTTTCCTCATGCAGCAGGCTTACTTTTTTTAAGTGTACGAATGGTGATCATCGTAAATAACACATACATGAGAACCGTCCCCACTCCCAGTATCAGCGAGAAATTGAATAATCTATATAGACTGAATAATCCACATATGAGGATAGTACTCAGGAACCATTTCCCCTTTACTGGATTATTTCTATAGATTGATGTAAATACGGCTAAAGCCAAAGTCATGCTGATTGCATGAACAACGATTAATAACCATCCCATGATCACACCTATAAGCCTTTCCTATGTTTTGATTACATAATCGGCATTTGCCGCAGGCTGTACGGATTTCATATAGTAATCCTCAGCTTTCCAGTAACGTTTTTTGAATTTTTCCGTTTGTGTCTGAGTATATTCACTCTCCCTTCTAAAACGGGTTTCTCTTTCACAGTCTAAATAGATGAGGTAATCAAAAAATCCTTTCCACTCTTTTCGTTGAAGAAATACCCCTTCAATTAATATTACACCGCTAGAAGGCAATTTCATTGTTTTGGAAACATGAACATCCGATTCATTATCATAATATTGAAGCGTCAAACGGGAAAAATTTTTAAGTTTAGCAAACATGTTTTTTCGAAGATATTCTACATCCCACTGTAAGTAATAGTACTCTTTCCATTCTTCAAATCCCGTATTATATCGTTTATTGCGCTTTTCTATGTAATCGTCCATATGTAAACACATATAATCGGTATGATTTTCTTCAAGCATCTTCCCCAACTCATTAACATAAGTTGTTTTACCTGACCTGCTTAACCCATCAATGCCAATCACGCTAAGCTTATCACTGTTTCTCTGTAAAAAGTTTTTTAAACCGTTATTCTCTTCCTTCAACTCTCCCTCTCCCCCATTAATTCATGACATACAAAGGGTGGCTGCCGATTTTGATAAATCCTAATCTTTCAGCAAGCTGTTGAGATTCAATGTTAGTCATATCGCACTCCCATTTAGGGCATACTCCCCGCTCTAGACATTCGTCTATAAAGGCACGAGCAAGCAGGGTGCCATATCCATTTCCTCGATGATCCTCAGAAATGAATATATCTGGATCACCATATCTACCTGCAAAATATGATGAAACGACTTCTCCTATGATTTCATCTTCTTTGTTTAATAGACCAAATCCGACTCCCTTGGATAAAAAGTTCTCTTTATTTTCCCAATACAACTTATAAAACTTTTCTGGATACTGCTTACTTTTCGAGATTAGACTTGATTCGATTCTCTTTAATCGTAAACCTTCAGGAATGGTGTAAGCTTTAAGCTTATTGTAGCGACCTTTATCAAACTTGTATCCCACCCGCTGAATTTTCGTTTTATGAAGCTGTTCCTTGTCAATAAATTCTTCCCACTCAGCATCTGCGAACAATACGCAAGGAGATGCTTCTTCTATATGCTCTTTAAACCACTCCAAGACCCCCTCGTGCGAAACTCTTTTTCCTGCAAAGTGATGAATTCCATTTGATAACTTGAATATGGCCTGTGCTGGTTGATCAACATCATCCACCCATATTTCCCCGGAGACAATCTTGTCGGCAAGAGAATAGGAAAAAGTAAAATTAAACTTTTCATTATCGATCAAAGGGTTGATTCTCTGATATTCATTTTTGTCTAACTTATACACTTCTCAATCACTTCCTTATTTTTTCAAACCCTATGCATTTGGATAACTTTTAATCCTATTTCGTTCTATTAGTTGAATGCAAAGTGTTTGCCTAGATATATGCCGCTTGCGGCAGCCTGAGAAAGCGAGTGTGTAACTCCCGAACAATCACCGATTAAATAAACACCCGGAACCTCACTTTCCAAATATGCGTTCGTAGAGAACTTCGGTTCATAAAATTTCGCATCCAGCCCATAGATAAGTGTATCCCTGTGAATCTCTTCACCTATTAAACCTTCCAATGCATGTAAAAAATCGATTAACACACTTCCATAACAATCAGGTACTTGAATGCGTGCATCTCCCCCTTCAGCCTCAAGGGATGGCTCCACTTCATTATGAGCAAGTGTTTCTGTTTTCCTGTTCTTTATGAAATCACCAAGCCGCTGAACAACGATCCTGTCTTTTCCGTTGTTGATTCCTCCGATGACATTTTTTGCTGTATCCAAAGCCTCTTCGTATGAAGAATAGTACTTTGGAACAAACAACGTGAAATTCAGATTTGCACTCGGAGTATCTTTCTCAAGTGCATTTTGTCCATCAGGCATGACTAGACCGTTTTGATATTTACGTATGATTCTGCCGCGGGGATTCATGCAGTAGGTAGTCGCTTCGTATTGATCCCTCACGATTTTCAACTTTGTTTCGAAGGTGTCTTGCAGAATAGACTGCAGCTGATCACCTTTCATCTCCACCCGGTATCCCATATCCAAACGGGTTTCTCCAGGATAGACACCAAATGATTCCATCATGCTTTTCAGCCAGATACTGCCGCTCATTCCGGTACCTATCACAACGCGGCCAGTCTTGAATATTCCCCGATTCGTGTGAAGTTCAAATCCCTTACCGGTCTTCTTAACAGTTTCCACCCTTGTTTCAAATGTAAAAGACATCTGTTCACGCATGATTTGATACATGTTATGAAAGATTTCATGTGCTAAACCCGATCCTAAATGCCGCACCTCCGTCGATAGGACATGCAAACCATGCCGTTTTGCTTTTTCAGAAATATATACATTCTCTGTGCTGTATTTTTCCCTGGCGCTGCCGCCAAACTGACATAGGATCTCATCCACTTCCTCCATCAAATGAAGTGCATGATCTTCTCCGATTTTCCTATGAAGTTCACCGCCGAAGGCGTTCGTATAATTAAATTTCCCTTCTGACTTCCCGAGTCCAGCAAAACCCGCGTACTTGCTGCATGTTCCTTCGCATGTACACTCATTTCCTTCATCGAGACCGCACACTCTATTCTCTAACTCTTTACCGATATCAATCATATGTATTCGTGCATCATTATTCAAATTCATTAGTGTGTAGGCAAAGAAAATGCTGCTTACACCTGCACCTATTATCGTGATATCATGCTGTATTGTTTCCACTCTTACACCTCGCTGCTGATTTCAAATATGGTATGTGATTCATGCTTTTCTCACTTAACTATCAATAAAACAGCTTGCTGCAAACCTTAATTAACCCCACTCCGGGGAAAAATACAAAAAATTCAATCTTTTTAATCCTAACATAAAATCCCATTACACAAAAGACCCGTCCTTCAACGCATTAAAGCAACGAGGGACGGGCCTTTGAACTCAGTTTATTTTTTCGATGATTGTTCCAATCACTTTGTTTTCATAGAAGCTGAATTCTATATTGATGTGGTGTTGTTTGTCAAAGTATCCGATGATTTCTGCCCCTGTGTCGGTTCTTTCATAATAATTAGAACCGTATGTTTCAATGACCTTTTCACTGGGATCTCCTGCTGTGATTCGTTCGGATGTACTATGGTTATCTGAAAAGAAATAACGAAAAACTTCATTGTTCTTCAATCCGAATTGTATATCTTTGTAGACTAGAAAGGTAGTCTTCGGTTTCGAAATTTGATGGGTTTTTTCAGGGAGGCCGAAACGTTTTAAAACATCTTCTTTCTTTGAAGACAGTGAAATTGAATTCACCATTTCTCCTGAAAGATCGGTACTTTCTACGTTAGAGTAGAAGTCGTATTTATCATTTGCACCAAGTTCATAACCCGTCATTAGGATAAAAGCACTTATTATAACAAAGCCTACCGCCATATGGAACTTTTTCAAATACCTCTCCCCCCTAAATTTGAAAGATGCTTATTTAAAAGCAAGGGCAGTGTTTACCCCATCACAAAAAGGAAATAGTTCCTTTAATTCCCCTAAATCATCTATGACTGCATCTGCCTGTACAAGCTCTTCCTCTTGAGAAAAATCAAAGCGGCATCCAACAGAAATCAAACCATTATCTTTTGCAGCATTGATATCAGAAAGCCGGTCACCGATCACTGCAGCTTTGTTTATCGAATGTTTCACCAAAATCATTTCAACCAAATCTGATTTATGTAAAGATTGAATTTGTTCTATGCTGAATGTTTCATCCACCCAGCGATCCAAGCGAAAATGATGCACGATTGCTTGCAGATAGGCGGTTAACCCATTACTTGCGATGAATAGCTTCAATTGTTTTTGTTTTAAAAAGGTTAATACTTCGATTACATGTGGATATAGTTCACCGTTTCCCTGTTGAATGTTTTCAATCAGCCTTCTTTGAAAATATTCATTCATACTTTTCCTCACATCATCTGAGTGTTCCGGTAACAATACCTCCCATACTTTGGGTAGTGGCACACCCATCATTTCACGGTACTTCTCAATCGGGGTTTCCCCTTTCCATGATCCGAATGACCTCAATCTTTCAAATGTATCTTCCAGAGACATTTCCAGTATTTGATTTGTCTGAAATAACGTACCATCCATATCAAAAATCACTGCATCAAGCTCCATAAACCCCATCACCTTTCTGTTTCAATTCTATACTTGAGTATCTTTAGTCACACTCTTTTTCCTCTTTGCAAGCATGACATCGATATTGATCTTAATGTCCATTTCTTCACCTCATACAATCAAATCATTTTCGGACTTGAATTCGAGAGCACGACCCAATAGTTCTTGCAATACTTCCGCAACAATGGAAACGGTCACTGAGAGAAGAATGATGACGAATCCAATTATGGCCAAACCAGGGTGCAGCGCCTTCTGAGAAAACAGAAATAATGCACCTGCAACATATAGCAGGATATGACCAAGGCATTCATTTTAATTCGTCTTAGGCTCTTTACTGCTTCTTCAGAGAATGCATCTTTATTTTCAATGCGCCCCAATAGTCTGAATGTCTGGTAAAGTGCAAGAAAAAAAGGAACCTCGGTCATGAATAAGCCAAGCATTACCGGCCACCTAAGATAGGAAAACTCAGGATTAACCGACGCCGAGAATTCTGCAAGTTTCGACAATCCGAAGACACTCAGACCCAAAACAACCAGTCCGATCAATAGAACCGCAGACTTTAAAAATATTGTGGTTAGTTTCATCATGCACTCCAATTTTTCCATTTTTTACATCATACCTCATCATTTATTGTTTTTCAATAAATATTTATTAAAAATCAGTATAAATTTCCAAACAATATTTCTACACACATAAAAAAAACACACGAACTCATCAGAATTCGTGTGTTTTTAATGTCATGTATTAAGATTGAATCTTTTCTTTATCCTTCTTAATCTGCTTACTTCGTAACTGACCGCATGCTGCGTCGATATCTGTACCTTGCTCTACCCGCACACCACAGTTGATACCGTGTTCAAGCAGTGTGCCGTAGAATCCTACAATCGCATCCTTCGTACTGCGCTGATACTGATTGTGTTCGTCTACCGGATTGTATGGAATCAAGTTCACATAGGATAAATGACGCTTGTTTTTCAATAGCTTAGCGAGTTGAAGGGCTTCTTCTTTATGATCATTCACATCACGCAGAAGAATATATTCAAAGGTGATGCGTCGATTTGTTTTTTCTAAATAGTAATCAATTGCCGGCATCAGTTTTTCCAATGGATATGCACGGTTGATCTTCATAATCTTCGTACGAAGCTCATTATTCGGTGCATGCAAGGACACTGCAAGGTTGATTTGAATGTTTTCATCGGCAAATTTATAGATCTTATCCGCCAAACCGCTTGTGGATACGGTAATGTGACGTGCACCGATGGATAGACCCTTCTGATCGTTTACAACCCTGAAGAAGTCCATCATGTTATCATAGTTATCAAAAGGTTCCCCGATTCCCATCACGACGATATGACTTACACGCTCTTCCTTGCCCTGTGAGTCCAAATGATGCTGTACATTCATGATCTGTTCGACAATTTCCCCGCTGGATAGATCACGGTTTTTCTTCAGTAATCCACTTGCACAGAAAGTACAGCCGATATTACAGCCGACCTGTGTGGTTACGCACACACTCAACCCATAATTGAATCGCATCAAAACAGTCTCTATCAGGTTGCCGTCCTCGAGTTTGAACAAGAATTTAATTGTTCCGTCCTTCGATTCCTGTTTGATTTCCTGCTTTAACGTCTGGATGTGAAAATGCTCTTCTAATAATTCAATGCATTCACTGTTAACATTTTTCATTTGTGAAAAGTCAGTCACTCTTTTTTTATATAACCAATCCCACACCTGAGCGGCACGGAACTTCTTTTGACCGTGCTCAACCAGCCATGAGGTCAGTTGATCTAATGTTAATCCGTATATGGATGTTTTCTCCATTTATAACCCTCATTTCGAAACTCTACAAATTTTCTACCTATCTATACTACTTAAAGTGTAGCCATGTTTCAAGGGATTTATCAACTTTACACAATATCGGAATTCCGTATCTTTGTAAAAGATGGAGGTTGATTCACCCCCAAACTACTAATGAAGGCTGCAAATAAAATAGACCTGGGCATATACCCGGTCTATTTTAATGATTGATTCTTTCAATAAAATCTCGAAGCTTATCCATATCCCTCAGTTTACCGTTGCAATCCGTACTATCATGGCAGATATAATTTCCTTTTTTCACAAATGTACCTTGAGAAGATCTTTTTGATTCCGAAACATAGAGGCCCACACTGGAAAAGGTATTGCAAATGGTACAGATTCCTTTCTTGCTGCTGTTTTTAAATGTACCTTTAAAGCCTTTTAGCTTTCCTTCACATTCAGCAACAATATACTTGCTTTCCTGTCCATAGTTATTCCATCCAAGATACGAAATTCCTTTATAGTCTAGTTCATTCAGATCCGGGATCTTAAGCTTTTTGACTTTAGGGAACATTTTTTTCAGTGACGTTTCATTTAATTCCTTGAAAGGGATCACATACTCCTTTAGTTCAGTCAGGAAATCCTCTGCATGTTCAGAATCTTTTACATTGATAATTTGCTCTATGATTTTCATTTGTTCAGGTGTTAACTCTTCAAAAAGATTCAGCACTTTATCTCTGATCAACCCTTTTAGAGCGTGGAGCACACTGATATCATTCACCGTGCCATACCCGTTGATCAGTACCTGTGTCTGGTAGTTAATGAAATTATATTGATCATTTCGAATAAATGCGTTCATGTCAATCGCTCCTAAATCGAGTACTCAGTCTCTAAAGTTTCTATCTAACACTCACTTCTACAATAATACATCTTGATAGTAAAATAAATGTATAAAATGAGTTAGAAATAAACTGTACATAATGTTCGCCAACTAAAACGAATAAAAGAACACCGGGAGATGTCCCTCCCGGTGAATGTAGATTATTTCCTATAAACGATTTTCTTAATTGTTTCGCACGACAAGTGATGCTCCAGTGCCAATTGACCAATCGTCGTACCATTTTTGAATGCTTCTTTAATGCATGCATTCCGTTCATCAATCAGCGCCCTGGATCCAGATTTACTTCCCCACCTCTTATATGCCTTTTTTGGCTTAGGAATATAAATCGTCTCTCCATGAACATAATGTTGAATTTCCTTCAATAAGTTTTCCGGTAGTATTTTGTCTGCATTCACATATTTCATTTAGGTCAGCCCCTTATTTTTAATGGTAAATACTAAATAAGGTGCAAAACCCATCATTGGAAATATACGAAAAATGTATGGGCGATCAGTTTTTTCTCCACCCCATGCAAAGTATCGCCTTCCCAGTAACAGGCTTTGCATGAGACGCTCCAGACTTTGGTAATCCCTTTACCATGCCACCACCTCCTACTCGATTTCTATTCATTCATTATAAATCAATCCTCTAAAAACTGTAACTCTTTTCACCGGCATTCATGGTATAATTTTCTAAATTTCATAAAGGGGAGAGGTCAATGTTTTCTTTTGCAGTCAATGAGGAAATCTCGATAGAATTATTTCAGCAGCACCATAAAGAGGAGTTATTTGAGTTAATCGATACAAATAGGGAACACTTGCGAAGGTGGCTCCAATGGGTGGATAAGCGTCAATCTCCTGGAGATTTCGAACCCATCATCCCCATATGGATCCGTAATTATGCTGATAATAATGGGTTTGATGCAGGCATACGTTTTGAAGGTGAATTAGTTGGCATGATCGGACTGCATTACATCGATTGGAAAGCAAAATCAACAAGTATCGGCTACTTCTTATCAGAGCATGCCCAAGGAAAAGGAATTGTCACCACTGTCATCACAGCTCTATTAAACTACCTCTTTACTAAAATGAAACTTAATCGTGTGGATATTCAATGCGCTGTTAACAATGTAAAGAGTCTCGCCATTCCTGAACGTCTGGGATTCATAAGAGAAGGAATAACCCGGGACGGTCAGTGGCTATATGATCATTACGAGGATATCGTAACATACAGCATGCTTGCAGAAGAATGGAATGGCAATCATCATAGCCATTCATAATCCATTTCAAACCCGCTGAAAAGTCAAAACAGCGGGTCCTTTAATGTGATAGCATCACTTATCATCATGATATCAAATTGCTAGCAACTGATATCATACCATTCTTACAATCTACCTTACCATCCCATAAACACATGTATCCGTTAGTCGTTTCCCGTCCACAGATAAGTCTTCATTCTTTAAAATACCTTCCAATTCATATCCAAGCTGTTCTGGAATCCTTCACTTTTAATATTTTCACTTTCACAGCGGATTTCCACTCTCCTGCCTTTCAAATCCGTCAGAGCAAGTTTTGTCAGTCGCCCGACAGCTTCTCTCATATATCCTTTTCCTCCCATTCTGGAATCGATCCAGTATCCGATTTCGAACTTGGGTACATCCCAGTCAATATTATGAAAACCCGTAGATCCGATAAATTGATTGGTTTGTTTGTAAAAAACAAGATACCTAAGGGCTTTTCGGGTTAAGAACTTCGCATGCGCTTCCCGGTTGTTGGACTCCGTCTCATCTACTGAAGGCAGGACTTGAGCGAAACCAAGCCAAGGCTTCAATTCGGTGAATGATGCTTTGATCGCTTCATTCACGACGGTGCCGTCACCAGGCAGCGGCATCCTTAAAAGCAGCCTATCTGTTTCGATACTCTTCGGGACATCAATCAATATGTGATTCATTTATGCACTCCCCATCCTTTTTCCGCTAGTTATATCTATATGTGAGTAAAAAACTATTTCATTGTAATAGAAAAAATGTTTGTTTGTAAATTCCCCCTGTAAACACTTATTCTTTGAATCGAACACCCTTGTATAGCTTATCGAATGATATCGAAAAAGCCCGTCCCTTAGATCACGCTATTTTAGTGAGGGACGGGCTTGAAACTTCAAGCTGAAACTTCATGACATCAGGACAAGATCACGTTTTTCATATAAAAGAATAAATAAATCAAGACACCGACCATGCCTATCGTCAAACCAATCACGATAAAGCCATATAAAAATCCCTTTATTGCTGCAAGTACATCTAAAAATAAATCCTTGCAGAAATCTTGAATGGCATTCATTTCATTAACCCCTTTTCAAGTCTTGTTCATTTCTCCAACATTCCCTTTTTGTACATTAAATATGCACTATATACTCCACCTACAATCAAAAAGACTGCAGAAGAATTGATGAATGTAAAGTCCATTACATAGTCATCAGCGGAATAACTTCCAGCCATAGCTGCCTGGAAAGCTGCTTTGCCTATCTTAGGCATGACAGTATTAAGAAGACCTGTGAGAAACAAAATCGCAATCCCTCCAACTGCAATTAAACAGCTAAAAAAAAATAATATTTTATTCATTATGTATCAATCAACCTTCCATCAACCTACCTGCAATAATTGATTTCCTCTTTACTTGTCACACTTCCGTTATTTTTATTAATGATGATTTCATATCCTTTGCAAGCCGAAGGATCTCTTTCATCCAATATTTCAACGATTACTTCGTCACTCATTTGGTACACCTCGGTCGCTTCATATGGTGTCGCATCGAGTTTTGATGACGGTTTCCACCAGCCGGCAAGGTATCGTTGGGAAATATCAACCGCAAGTGTTCTGTTGACAGGTAAATCGGACTGTTCAATATGTAATGTGCGCGCATCATTTCTTACAAAAATGCCCAGCATGATCAATATTCCAAACGCTGGAAAAATCAGGAGTTTTAAATTCATTCATTTCACCTATCTTCTCTTTGCTGCCTTCAGTTTTTTTAGGGCTTTCAAATGATTTCAGAATAAAAGGTTCTTTCATTTTCAGCGACTTTTCATTTCAACAGAGCCCCAATTTCAACTTCTCTATTCCCATCATCGTCAAATACCACTGCATTCTTGTTACCAATCACTTGTATTTCACACCCTTTGATGCATAGTCCCGTCTCCTCTGAGAGCGCAATGACAGGAAGTTGAAAATTATTTATAAAAGAACGTATGAATGTCTGCTGCCCTTTCTCATAGTGACATAGAATGGCATAGCGGTCCAATAAGCCCAGACCTTCATTATTCTCTAAGTGTTCTTTATTTTCATCATTAAGTGCACAAGTCATTATATGGCTTCCTAAAACAATCCCGCCGGCACTGCCTCCATAAACAGTCCCACCAGTCTTCAAATATTCCCTTATCAATTTTGAGAAATGTGTGTCTTTCAGTATTTTCAAAAGTCGAAATGTATTCCCGCCGCCAATATAAACAGCAAAAAAGTCCATTAACTCTACTAAGCTCTTATCTTCTAAATCTGTCCACATAACTATTCGTTTTATTCCAAGAGGGCTGAAGACCCCCTTTATCCATTCACAGCATGCCTCGTATGAAACGGAAGACGGTTCCATTGCAACCGGAATATATAAGAGCGGCCGGGCCCGATTTAATAAGGAGACAAAATGACGATCAATGTCCTCTGTCTGTTGTTCATTTCCTCCCCCTGAAATTACAATAGTGCCCATTTCCTCTTCCCCCTCTCCATAATTGTCATTTTACCACTTAGTTGTCATGATTCTCCATATAATCTTTTGATGAAATTTGTCATAGAAAAAATTTTTAAAAACCGTGTTGAGAAAAGACGTGACTGATTTCCTATACGTAATGATGTTGTGACAGCGGTTTCAAGGAAACTTTTCATGAAAAGAGGAAAAATTTTAATTTTTGACCGTTCATTTTCCTTTTATAACCAATTACCCTGACTCCGTGGGTATTCTTTATTTTTAGATAGTTTGCTAGAATCCTATTTAGCGAGATGCACTACATACAAGGATCATTCTTCAACAGCGTCTCCAGTGCTCTTTGAAAGGAGGAAATCGGAAGGGAAATCGGAATTCGGATCATTATCAGAAATTTGTCGTTATGTAGTCGGCCCCACTCTAAAAAAAGAAAACGGAGGAATACATTTATGAAGTTCAAGAAAATAGCCGCATTATCATTAGCTGCATCACTCGCGATCTTTCCAAGCTTTGGGGGAAGTGCTTTCGCGAAGGATTCCACCTCTTTGGAAATCTCATCAAAAAATACATCCGCAAACAAAAGCCTTGAGCAAAATGAGTATGTAAAAGGTGAAGTGATTGTAAAGTTTAAAGATTCTGCTACAGCATCAACAAAAGGAAATGCGCTTAAAGGCGTAAAGGCCACTGAGGTTGAAGACACAGATGCAGTTGAATCACCTTTCAAAGTCCTTAAGGTAGGGAATGTAGAAGCCGTTGTTAAAGCGTTGAACAACAACCCGAACGTTGAATACGCGGAGCCTAACTACAAACTTGCCGGCACATGGACACCAAATGATACTTATTATCAAGGCTATCAATACGGTCCTCAAAACACCTACACTAATTACGCATGGGATTACACCCGCGGCAGCAGCGGACAGGAAATCGCAGTTCTTGATACAGGCGTAGATTATAACCACCCTGACCTGGACGGCAAGACCATCCGCGGCTATGATTTCGTCGACAATGATTACTACCCAATGGATCTGAATGGTCATGGTACGCATGTTGCAGGTACAGCCGCTGCAGAAACGAATAATGGCACAGGTATTGCAGGAATGGCGCCTAATACTAGAATCCTTGCCGTTCGTGTATTAGATGCAAACGGAAGCGGTTCATTAGCGGACATCGCCGATGGTATCCGTTATGCTGCGGATCAAGGTGCAGAAGTCATCAACCTTTCTTTAGGCTGTGACTGCTCTACCACTACTTTGGAAAATGCCGTTAACTATGCATGGAATAAAGGAAGCGTCGTTATCGCTGCAGCAGGAAACGATGGAGTATCAACTACCTTTGAACCAGCATCTTATGCAAACGTGATCGCAGTCGGAGCTGTAGACAGTAATGACCGTAAGGCTTCTTTCTCGAATTACGGATCATGGGTGGATGTAACAGCACCTGGTGTCGACATAGCTGCCACAGTACCTAATAACGGATATTCCTATATGTCAGGTACATCAATGGCTTCTCCACATGTTGCCGGTCTTGCCGGACTTCTTGCCTCCCAGGGTCGAAACAATGTTCAAATCCGTCAGGCAATTGAACAGACTGCAGATCCGATCAGCGGCACCGGTTACTACTTCGAACATGGACGAATCAATTCTTATGATGCTGTAAGATACTAATCTATTTAACAACAAACGAATCCCTCTATGTCGTCTCGGCATAGAGGGATTTTAACTTATTTAATGACTTCCCAGGAATCATTATGTAAACGCAGGTGTTCGGAATCGTGATACATCATTATCTTTTACATTTTTTCACTCTAAATCGTCTATTTCATGAAAATTTTCCTCAATCACCTTAATAATGCTCAATTCTATCTACTAATATAGTCCTGGTTTTTCCCAATACCAAAATATATATTGTGATGTTAACATTTTATTGACAGAATTTTTAGAAATAAAAAATGGGAGGCGTTCAAGTGAAAAAGAAAAAGATAGCAGGTGTTGGTTTGTCAGTAGGATTGCTGGCGGGCATGTTAGCTACAGGAAGTGCCGCTGCACAGCCCCAAGCAAATGTTCAATGGAATGAAAAAGCAGGTACGCCTGAGTTTGTATCAGGAGTTCTCTCTGCCCCATCTAAAGAAAAAGCGGAAACCATCGTTCTCTCTTATTTAGAAAAGAATAAGCATACCTTCAAGTTAACGGATAAAGGTGCTAAAGACCAATTCAAGGTCTTATCTGTTGAAAAAGATGAGCTCGGGCTTACAGTCGTCCGCTTTCAGCAAATGTTCAAAGGGGTGCCTGTCTGGGGCTCCACTCAATCAGCTGTTGTGAATGAAAATGGAATCATCAAAGCTTTTTCAGGTGCAGTAGTTGCCGACTTGGATAAGAAAAGCTTGAAGGCAAGTAAAAAGGTGAAAGCGAATAAAGCACTCAAAATCGCAAAAAGTGATTTAGGGATCGATCCTAAGCTTGAAAAAGATGCAAAGCCTGAGCTTGTTGTTTATACAGATAATGATTCTGCCCGGTACGCATACTTTATCAATTTGAATTTCCTGCAGCCTGAGCCGGGGAACTGGAACTATTTCATTGATACAAAAACCGGGGAAATCCTCAATAAATACAATGATATGCACGAAGTCAGCGGGACGAATCAAGTAGGTACGGGCACCGGGGTGCTTGGCGGAACGAAACAGCTGAATACTACACTTTCAGGAAGCACCTACTATCTGCAGGATAATACCCGGGGTGGAGGAGTTTATACATACGACATGGACAACATGACCTTCTTCCCTCAATTCTTCCTGCCTGGCTCACTATGGGCGGACAGTGATAATGTGTTCAATGACTCCTATGATGCAGCAGCGGTCGATGCCCATTACTTTGCTGGACAAACCTATGATTTCTACAAAGAAAACTATAACCGAAATTCTTATGACAACAACGGGGCTGAACTGGTATCTTCCGTCCACTACAGCAGCGGTTATAACAATGCATTCTGGAACGGTTCACAGATGGTTTACGGGGATGGGGACGGAACTACATTCGCACCGCTTTCCGGCGGGATTGATGTTGTGGCGCATGAGCTGACACATGCCGTTACCAACTTCTCCTCTGACCTGGTCTATCAGAACGAATCAGGTGCTTTGAACGAAGCAATCTCTGATATATTCGGGACACTAGTGGAATTCGAAAAAGGTCAAAACCCTGATTTTGAAATCGGTGAAGACATTTACACTCCCGGGACAAGCGGTGATGCCCTCAGATCTATGAGCGACCCAAGCAAATATGGTGACCCTGATCATTACTCCGTTCGCTATACTGGAACGGAAGATAACGGCGGCGTTCACATCAACTCTGGAATCATCAACAAGCAGGCATATCTATTAAGTGAAGGAGGAACTTTCTATGGAGTGACCGTACCCGGCATCGGACGTGAGAAACTCGGTGACATTTATTACCGCATGAATACGGTATACCTCACTTCCTCTTCAACCTTCAGCCAGGCAAGGGCAGCTGCTGTCCAGGCGGCAAGCGACCTTTATGGCAGTGGTTCAGCTGAAGTAAATTCAGTCAAACTTTCATTTGATGCAGTAGGAATCTATTAATCTTAAAAAAACCAGCAGAGAATGTTCTCTGCTGGTTTTTCGATCTATTAATGATTAACAACCTTATCAAGGCCACCCGGCTTATTGTGAACAGCCAGTTTATCCATTAATTTATTACTTTCGGCATTAAGTCCTGCCAAGTTTACCTTAACCCCGTTGTGATGGTATTTCAGCACAATCTTATCAATCGCCCCAACGGCTGAATCATCCCATAAATGAGTATTCGTCAGATCCAATGTCACTTCCTTCACATCTTCCGTGAAATCAAAGCTTTCAACGAAATCTGTAACGGATGCAAAGAATAGTTGTCCGGACACCCGGTATACTTTCTTATGGGTTTGCTCCGATGCCAAAGTGGTAACCTTCACTTTTGAAATCTTGGAAGCGAAGAATACGGCACTTAAAATGATTCCTACGAGGACGCCTTTCGATAAGTCATGTGTGAATAACACTGTAATAACGGTAGCGAGCATCACAATGGTATCCGTGATTGGCGTTTTGTGAAGATTCATGACAGAGCCCCAATCAAATGTACCAATCGAGACCATGATCATGACCCCTACGAGTGCCGCCATCGGAATTTGAACTAAGAAATCATTCAAGAGCAGAATCAGGATCATTAAGAATGTTCCGGCCACAAACGCGGATAGTCTGCCCCGGCCGCCGGATTTAACATTGATGACTGATTGTCCAATCATTGCACATCCAGCCATACCGCCGAAGAATCCTGAAACAATGTTGGCCATTCCTTGTCCCTTTGCTTCTTTATTCTTATCACTTGATGTATCCGTCATATCATCTACAATCGAAGCAGTCAGCAATGATTCAACCAAACCGACAATGGCAATCGATAATGAATAAGGAAAAATGATTTGAAGCGTCTCAAACGTAAATGGAATATCAGGAATCAAGAAAATAGGCAGTGTTTGAGTTAATTCACCCATATCCCCAACTGTCCTAACACCTGTACCTGCCATAACAGAAAAAATCGATACAGCAATAATTGCTACTAGCGGTGAAGGTACGGCCTTCGTAAAACGCGGGAGAATATAGATAATGGCCAGAGCCGCAGCCACCATCACGTACATCATCCACTCTTCTCCAACAAAATGCGGCAATTGGGCTGTGAAAATCAAGATTGCCAATGCGTTAACGAATCCTATCATGACAGAACGTGGAACAAATTTCATTAAGCGGCCTAGTTTTAGGACACCCATAATAATCTGAATCACGCCTGTCAGGATAGTAGCAGCAAGCAAATACTTTAATCCGTGCTCGGCCACTAAAGTAGTCATCAATAAAGCCGTTGCACCCGTCGCTGCAGAAATCATGCCCGGACGTCCACCGACAAATGCTATGACCACTGCGATACAGAATGATGCGTACAACCCGACCATCGGATCTACTCCGGCAATGATCGAAAATGCAATTGCTTCGGGAATCAATGCCATCGCTACGACCATCCCTGCAAGAATGTCTGCGCGGATGTTTCCAAACCATTCATATTTAATTTTTGAAGATAAATTCATAATGCACCTCTTTTATTTTTTTGTCGTGACTTTCAACTCTCATGAAAGTCGGGGCCGTTTTACACAAGGCACATTATATAATGGATAATTGTTTTTGTGAACCACCAATGAAAGCGTAACCAGTAAGAATTATCTTTTGATTATACCGTTTTTCTTATGTTTTCTGCCGAGTTGTATAAATGTAAAAAAAGTTACATTTTTTTATGTGAAGACTGGTGTAAAATAGAATATATTCAGAAAGTTCAATCATTCGAGGGGAGGAACTTCTATGTTTAAAAAAATATTGCTTGCCACAGACGGATCTGAGCATTCAATCAGAGCGGCTGATAAAGCAATCACACTTGCTTCATTACAACCCGGTGCGGAAATTAACATTGTTTATGTGATTGACGCCAAACAATCAAAAGATGATGTCCTTCAGCACTGGGGGACCGATGCCTCAGATAAAAGAAAATTTAAACTTCAATTGATTGAACAAAAAGCGAAACATGCTGAAGTAAAATACGAAACGATTATTTTACATGGAGAACCCGGCCCTGCCATTGTTGAATATGCAAACAAGCATGCTTATGATGCGCTGGTAATCGGAAGCCGCGGCCTCAATACTTTTCAGGAAATGGTACTGGGAAGTGTCAGCCATAAGGTGGCTAAACGGGCAAAATGTCCGGTCATGATCGTGAAATAGAAAAAGCTTGAGGCTTCCACTCCTCAAGCTTTTTCTGTATATATGATAGCAAGAGGTCATCTATATACGTTTTTAATATAATTTTTGCGCTATCTCTTATATAAATAACCAAATATCTGCGGCAACCGTTCCCTCCATGCCAACTCGTTATGTACCGCACCTTCCACCACATGGAAACGGCAATCCTGAACCTTTTCCTGAAGTAAATGATATATTTCCCTGCTTGAGTCTATATATGTAAGATCATTAATGCTTTCTGTATTTTCTTTCGTTCCGATATCTAAATAAAATTTTTCAATTTTTGATAAATCGCTTTTTTTGATCAGGTCTTCAATCTCCACCTGATTAAACCAATATGCGGAGGAAATAGAAGCTACCCTTTTAAAAATATGTGGATACACGCATGCAGCATACGTTGAAATAAGGCCTCCCATTGAACTGCCAGCCATGCTGGTGTCATCTGGCAATGTCCGGTATTTCTCATCGATCATAGGCTTTAATTCATGTACAATATAGTCGATATATTCCTTTCCTTCTCCTCCTATTGACTGCCGTTCAGAAGAAAATACATCGGTCATTTCCTTGCTTTGCCACGGTCCATACTCATCTAATCTTTTCAAACCTTCATTACAGTCAACCCCCACCACTATCAGGTCCAAATCACTTTTATCCAGGTAATCCCCGACTCGCCAAGCCATTCCATACCCTGCATCTTCATCCCTATAAAGATTCTGTCCGTCATGCATGTATAAGACTGGGTAGCGTATTGTCCCATCTTCATTGTATGTATTAGGTAAGTAAACGCGAACCTGCCTCTTTCTCTTAAGAGGTGTAATGTTCACTTCAAAATTATCGTACATCCTTTGACCTCCTCTTCCGTATATACGAATAGTTTACCATTATTTCCTCCCCTATAGTTCAATTGAACGACCTAGCCCAAAGGCCCGTCCCTCGCTTGTTTAACGTGTTAAAGTGCTTTTGGGATTTGTCAGATTTCAACAGTAGTATATATTACACCCATCAATAGGTAAATATTGTATACTACTAGAAAGGGGGTATTTTTTATGAAAATAGGATTGTTTGGTGATAGCTTGACTGAAGGCAGACCCGGCGTATCATTTGTCAAGCTATTGAAAGAAAGATTTCCCCAGGACGATTTTGATAACCAGGGTAAACCGGGTGAAACCCTCAAAAGTTTATATGCACGATTGGTGAAAGAGCCAGTTACCTCTGACTATGACCTCTCTTTTTTATGGATCGGTGTTAATGATGTTTATTCCAAACTATTGAAAGTTCAAGCTAAGACGCCTGTCAGTGATCATGAGGAATTCAGGGAGTTGTTTGAAAAACTTATATCCCTTCTTTCCCTCCATTCCGAACGGGTGATTGCTGTTACCCCGGCATTGATCGGTGAACAAACCGAGAATGAACACAACAGGGAATTACACGAGCTGTCTTTTGTCATTCAGATTATTACGAGCAAACACACTTCTGTTGACTTACTCAATATGCATGAAGTATTCAAAGAACATTTTTCTGGCGGTTCAAGCAGTGACTTTATCAATACCAGAGTTCTCAGTATCATGAAAGACGCCCTCTTCTATAAGAATATCAATAAAATCGATCGACTCTCAGCCAAAAGGGGATTGAGATTTACACTCGATGTCATCCATTTAAACAGTAAGGGCGCACTGATTGCTGCGGATGAATATGCGAAACTCATCGAACAATACACCTGTTAAAAAAACGTGCGTTCCCAAACGGGGACCGCACGTTCACTCTTCCAATCTTGCTTATTCATGCTCACTGTGATTATAGGAACTCTCAGGTAAAGTATCCCAGAAAGAAGTATCCGCTTCCTTAATCGAGCCATCAGCAATGGCTTTCGCAGTCGCTTCCATTCCGATAACCGCCTGCTTGATCAAGTACCCGTTACTCTTTTGACCGAGTACATAATCTTCCCTATAGTGATCCGCCATACCTCTCATTTCAAAAAGAAGCGTTGCAATCCCATACTCGGCTGCCAGCCCATTTCTGGAAATGGTCTGCGCAGAACCTCCGATATATTTTGATAAAGTCCCAAAACCTCTGCTTTCCACAGTATTATATAAAACAGCCCCAAGCTGCTTGGACTTTTCGACGATCTGAGGATCTACCTCTTCGTTCGTCGGGTATAAAATCGAACCTGACACTAGCTCATCCGTTTCTCCCAGCGTTGTCTCCGCACCTTGGTGATGAAGGTCGATCATGTAATCTGGAGTGTATTTCTGCAGTACATTTTCGTGGAGTGCCTGAGTTTCCGGCTGCAGACGATCCACGTGATCCCGGTTTAGGTCCACTTCGTTTGCATTATAGCGGGTATGCGTGCCTGACACATAATCTTCTAAAGAAAAGTTCACGTCACCTTCCGCTCCGTCGACATTTAAACGTGGTGCCACCAAGATATTCACATTATCTAACATTTCTTTTACTTCCTTTGAATTTGAAGTGAGATGTTGAATGAATTTAAGAGCACCTTCCGTCGTGAGAACCTCGTTCCCATGCTGCTGCGTCAAATATAAAATCGTCGGATTGTTTTCGTTTGTTCCGAATTTTGCAAGATATAAATCGCGTCCTTTTACAGATTGTCCGTATACCTCAAGTGAAAGAGCTTCTGACTTAGCATCAAGTCGTTCAAGCAGCTTAGACATTTCATCATAACTGTGCAAACGTTCATTCTTGATCGTTTCACTCCCATTGTAACCTGGTCCATCTGCAGAAACGGGTGAGGTTGGAACGGTCAGTGCGATACCCGATGCCATTAATACCCCGGATACTGTGCCCTTGATCCATTTGTTTTTCATACGTATTCCTCCTTAATGTTTCGGTACTCTAAACTAATTTGATGCGTTCGACAAGAAACCCTTTTCTTTACGAAAAAACGAAACGAAAGGACCATGTTCCGGAATAGCGGATGGTGAAAAATGACTAAAAATGATGTCGGAATGAGAAGTAAATTGATTCCTTGTGTCCAGGGACTAAATATACGGATCGTTAGCAGAAAAACGATTATCGAACAAAACAACTTCCTTTTCACATCGGCTTCTCACTTCCGCCGTAAAAAAAAGAAGCTCAATTAGATGAGCTTCCACTGTTGTTGAATCTACTATTATTGAAAATACATTTTTCCTTCATCATCCACATATATGGACTTTACCATCGTCCTTTTAAATTTATCGCTGCCCTTCTCCCCCTCCACATCTATGGTTAAATTGTAGACACCTTCACCGAGCTTAGGCAGTTTGAATGTAGAATCTTTGAATTTTATTTTTCCTTTTTTAAGTTTTCCGTTCTTGTAATAGTCAATGGTAATATCCGTTTTCAATTTAACTTTGCTGCTTTTCTCCTTCACTTTTATAGTGTCTGAGCTTATATGCACATTCACTGAGTCGTTCATTTCACTATCGTAAGTGATATTCATCAGGTAGTGTTCTTCTTCAGAAGTATTAGCATGCAGTTTCCATTTTCCTGATTTGGGGATAGCGATGGAAACACTGTGATGAAACGCATCATTGAAAAATCCATTTTCATCTGCTGTTGTTTTAAGAGTATAGGTATCTTTTCCATCAGGATCTTCCAGGCTCAGGGACGTGTTTTTATGATTGCTGATCCAGTCAATTGTAACTTCTTCAGTTCCTTCCTCAACATAAAACGTTTCCTGTTTATTTCCTTTATATGCTCCGCCGCGAATATATGTCGAAGCAGTTTGGACTTCAGAATCGATACTTTGAATACCGGCACCAAAACTCGATGGAGCGCTTTCATTCAAATAACTTTTAAACAGGTTGAATGTAGAGGACCCTTCTTTGATCGTAGAGTGGTTCCAGGAACTTGTACCGAGATGTGCAGCATAGGGCAGGCGCGAACTGTTCACCGTTACAGCTCCATCATTACTTCCATATGAGCTAAGATATAAACCGCCCCAATAAAGTGAACTTCCGAAGCTTCCCCACTTCGTACCGGCAAAGGTATAGAAAGGGACTCTTCCGACGTTGCCGTGGGAATCAGTTTGTTCACGAAAATAACTCATATAGCCCGTCTGCAGAGAGTAAGTTGCATCACTTTTGCTGCCTAGTATGCCCGCAAGCCATCCGGCCCAGCTGCTATATGCAAGGTCGGCGAGCTCTGACCCCTTGTGAGGTGAAGAAAGTGTAATCACCCGTTCTACATAAGGGTACGCTCCATAATGCACAAGAGCTGATTGTGTGTCTATGCCGCCTTTACTGTGAGCTACAATGACGACTTTTTCACCGAAATAATTGTACATATCACGGATTCTTCCTGACAATAATGCTCCATTATCCCACATTGTTTTAGTCGGGTAGAGATCGATAAATGCTGTTTCATAACCATTTTGGTATGCAGTGTCATACATATTGTTGTCGTTCCACCATGTATTGGACGAAGAATTCAATCCATGTACAAATAAAACCGGGTGTTTGGACGGTGCCACATAGGATGGAACCGTACCTACATACCATTGTCCCGGAACACCGGACGGATCGTCTTTTCCGAAATCTCCCGCCATACCCCAGGATGGAAACATCAAGACTAAAGCAGCAGCCAGCAGCCAAACTTTTTTTAACATAGCATCTCTCCTTCACACAAAGTAAAACCTATAAAGTATATCGATAAATATCCCATGTTATTACGCTATAACCTTTATTTGGTAAGAATGGACTAAGTGAAATGTCCATCAAAGGAAAAAACTTGTGGACGGTGTTCAAGTGTCTGATTTAAAACGGCAATCTATATGTATATCCATGTTTCTTAACGCAAGAATAAATAGTAACTACGTTAATGGGAGTTTTTATATGACAGCAAAGATTCTTCTCTTTATAGGATTTCTTCTCCCCTGGTTCTCCTTGTTTTTTGCCAAACCTCATACAATCAGACGTTTTATGCCAGTCACGATCTTTACTTGTTTGTTGATGACCATTGTCTTTCAAATTGCATATACCTATGATTGGTGGGAGATTCATGAATATATTGTTCCTTGGGGATATATGATTGATGTGAGTTTTGCATATGGGTTGTTTGCTGTAGGGACGTTTTGGATATTCCGCTTCACCTGTCACCGGTTTCAACTGTATTTACTGGTCAATATTATTATGGATGTCTTTATGTGCTACGCAGCTCTGCCTCTATTAGATGTTTTAGGAATCGCATCTTACCAAAACATCACACCATGGCAGTATCTGTTGGTGATAGTGGGTGTCTCGATTATCATTTACTTCTATCATAAGTGGCAGGAAAAAGTGTTCGCACCTTCTGTGAATTAAAGAGGCTGGGACAAAACTAATATCTACCCACAAAAGACGAAGAATTTCAGTATAGGCTCTTAATACCGCTAATGATTTCCGCCGTGCAAGACTTCGCATTCCGCGGGGAGCCCGTGAGCCTCCTCGGCAAGCCTGCGGGGTCTCACCTGTCCAGCTGCAGGGCTTAGAGGCACAGATCATAAGCCCAACCGGCCATGAAGGCAAAGAACGCCTTCATGGCCAATTCGTCTTATGCCCCCCGCCTCTGAGCGAAGCCCTTCCGCTTTGCTAATAAGCTACTCTTCCCGCAGGAGTCTTCGTCTTGCACTCCAATCAACCGCTGGAAAGAGCTAAACCTAAAATGTATTTTGTACAAATTAATAACCCGGACTAATTTGCTTCCTGAAACGCAAATTAGTCCGGGTTTATTTAGATTAAAACACTTTTGTCCCAGTCTCTTAATATCATTCATGTTTCCCTCTTTTAATAAAACGATAGGCCACGTAGGCAAAGTAAAGCGGGGCAGCGATGTATATTAAGTAAGGAAATTGCTCATACGTTCCTTTGTATATAACGTACAAGAGTGCTCCAATAAAGATCGTCACGATCGTACCGTATTTTGGAAGCGGGATTTCTTTGAAACTTGGGATACGGATTCTGCTTACCATTAAAAAACACATAGCGGTGAAAATGACCGAAGTTACGATGTTCGGAATACGGTCTCCGAATAAAGTCAAGATGGCAAGTATTCCTCCTGCTGCTGTGATCGGGACGCCTATAAAGTAATGAAGTGATGATTTAGGCGGACTTGTATTGAAGCGTGCTAAGCGGTATGCACCGAACAATGGCAGCAGCCCTGCAACAAAGAAGCCCAATAATCCAAATTGATGAAAGGAAGTATAGTAAACCAGGAATGAAGGAGCCACACCGAATGTAACGATATCTGCCAGCGAATCAAGTTCTTTTCCCAACGTACTGTCAGCGTCAAGCATCCTCGCCAGCCGCCCATCCATACTGTCAAGCATCATTCCAATAATAATCAGTACTGCAGCATTCTTGAACTGACCATTAGCTGCAAAACCAATCGATAAAAAACCGCAGTATAAGTTGCCCAATGTCAGCGTATTAGGTATTTTTTTTGTCAATCTCATATGTAATCTCCAGTCTAAATCTAATCATATTTATAGAATACCATGTTTTCATAGAACATAAAGGTAAAAGTCCAAATTTCTTACCTTTCCCTTCTTTCCATATATAATATCCAACATGTATTTCATACCGGTTATCAGTTCAATATGACATCGAAATTTAAAAGGCTACTATAAAGCAAAAGAACGTATATACGAGTTCTTCTGTATTTGTTATAATTTTACTAATAAGTATGAAATATGAAGGGATTTCAATGAAACAAGGAGGTAAAAAATGACTGGGACCATTGCAGTTATCATGGTTTTTTCCATTCCTATCATTGCTATTTTTACAGATCATATGCAAAAGCAGTCAAAAATCAAGCAAAAGATGCTTGAAGATCAATTGAAGCTCGAACAATTGAAACATGAAAACTTTGTGATTGAAACAGAAAAGATGAAGCTCGAACTTAAGCAAATGACACTTGATGAACCGAAGAAGAACAGCAATGTATTTTAATGAGGCTGGGACAAAACTAAAAAACCGCCAAATAAAGACGAGCAATTTTATTGTAGACTCATAATACCGCTAATGATTTCCGTGCAAGACTTCGCTTTCCGCGGGTAGCCCGTGAGCCTCCTCGGCTAGCCTGCGGGGTCTCACCTCTCCAGCTGCAGGGCTTAGAGGCACAGATCATAAGCCAAACCGGCCAAGAAGGCAAAGAACGCCTTCATGGCCAATTCGTCTTATGCCCCCGACTCTGAGCGAAGCCCTTCCGCTTTTCTAATAAGCTACTCTTCCCGCAGGAGTCTTCGTCTTGCACTCCAATCAACCGCTGGAAAGAGAAATCTAAATGTACATTTGAACAAATTAAAAACCCGAACTAATTTGTTTCCTAGAATGCAAGTTAGTTCGGGTTTTACTTAGACTAAAATACTTTTATCCGACTTATTACCTTTTCTATCACCCCAATTCTTTCATAAAAGATTGAATCGCTTTTTCCACATTAATCACCTCGGATTTCCCTTCACGATTCCTCAATGACACATTCCCTCCTTCAATTTCTTTATTTCCCACAACCATTACATGAGGGACTTTTTCCATTTGAGCCTGCCTGATTTTATAACCGATTTTTTCATTTCGATCATCGATTTCCACCCTGATTCCCTTATCCTCCAAGAGTCGCTTCACCTTGAGGGCGTATTCCACTTGTTCCTGTGATATCGGCAGCACCTTTATCTGCACCGGGGCAAGCCACAAAGGAAAATTCCCTTCATAATGTTCAATGAGTATGGCCATGAAGCGTTCAATGGATCCATAAATGGCACGATGAATCATGATTGGCCTGCGTACTTTATTATCTTCCCCGATATATTCACAATTGAATTTTTCGGGCATCTGGAAATCAAGTTGCACAGTACCGCATTGCCAGCTCCGTCCAATGGAGTCCACAAGATGAAAATCGATCTTCGGTCCATAAAACGCCCCGTCACCTTCATTGATTTGATAATCAGCCTTCCTGTCTTGCAGAACCTTTTCCAAATCTTCTTCTGCCTTATTCCACATCTCAATCGATCCCATGTATTCATCAGGACGAGTGGAAAGTTCAATTTTATATTGAAAGCCAAATTTTGAATAAAATACATCAATCAAATCGAGGACGTTATTCAGCTCCGATTGGACCTGATTCTCAAGAACGAATAAATGGGCGTCATCTTGAGTGAAAGACCTGACCCTCAGTAACCCGCTTAATGAACCTGAAAACTCATGCCTATGAACTAAACCAAGCTCCCCGTAACGAATCGGCAGCTCGCGATAGCTTCTCCTCTTGCTCTTATAAATCAATACTGCTCCTGGACAATTCATCGGCTTGATGGCATAAGACTGATCATCAAGATTCGAGAAATACATATTTTCATGATAATGCAACCAATGGCCTGACTGTTCCCAAAGTTCCTGTTTCATCATGACTGGTGTCTTTATTTCTTCATAACCTGCTTTTCGATGCTCCTCCTTCCAGAACCTCTCAAGCTCATTTCTGATAACCATCCCCTTTGGCAAAAAGAACGGCATACCCGGCGCTTCCTCCATGGACATAAATAATTCTAGCTGTGCCCCCAGCTTTCGGTGATTCCTTTTTTCTGCCTCAAATTGAACTGACATGATCATTCCTCCTATCAATTATATAAATAAAAAAACCGCACTCATCCCCATGCAAGGGACGTGTGCGGTCGTGGTTCCACCCTAATTCCGAAGCGGTCTCGCTTCGCTCAAAAAAGATAACGGTTTTACCCGATTATGGATACTATCATTCCCCATAATTGCTCCGAGGTGGTAAATCATCCCCTATTCTTCAGGGCTCTCAGCCGGTGACCCTGTTCTCTGGAAAGAAATTGAGAACCATTCATGTCCTCTTCATCGCTCAGTAAGCATTTTATTATTGTTGGTGTTGTTAGATAGACTGGTGGTGAAATCGACCACTCCTCTCAATCCTTGTGTTTGCAACAGATGAAAAAAATAAAAGACCGCACTCATCCCTGTACAAGGGACGCGTGCGGTCGTGGTTCCACCCTAATTCCGAAGCGGTCTCGCTTCGCTCAAAAAAGATAACGGTCTTACCCGATTATGGATACTATCATTCCCCATAATTGCTCCGAGGTGGTAAATCATCCCTTATTCTTCAGGGCTCTCAGCCGGTGACCCTGTTCTCTGAAAAGAATGCCAAAAATGATTCGTGTCCCCATCATAGCTTTATATATAGTATATTCAACACTGGCTCGAATGGTTAAAAAGATTATATGGCAGTTTTTTCTAATTGTCAACACCCCGTCAAGATAAATGTTACACCTTTCATAAAATGGATAAACATTAACGAAACAGAAATATACAGAAAAAAATATTGCACAAAACAGAACAAACATGTAATATATGGTTAAAGGGTGAGGGAAATTATGGTATACAGAATTAGAACATATCGTATTAAACCAGAAAGATTTGAACTTTTCACCGAGTTTTTTCATCACTATTTACTGCCTAACCAGCTAAAGTTTGGATCAAAACTGGTGGGAAGATGGGTGAATTCTGATAAAACATCAATCATGGCCATTTGGGAATATGAGGATCATGAGCACTACAAGAAAATTGAGGGAAAAATCAAACAGACAAAACTTCATAAACAAGCCCAAAAACGAAAAGATGAGCTGGGTCAGCTTTTTCTTTCGACAAATCAAGAATTCTGGGAGAAGACAGGCGATCACACCTATACAGGGGGATTAAAATGAATCCGATCATTCCGAAAGAGACTGACATGCCGCAGTTGAATAAAAAACAATTGGAACAAGTTACTGAACTTACATTTCACCAGGGTGTTCGCCCAAAAAAGTGTGATGCAATCTTTGTCTTCAGCGGCACCCACCCGGGTCACTGGGAAAAAGCAATCGAGGCTTACAAGCTAAACCTGGCTCCTCTAATCATAGTGACAGGAGGGAGAAGCATGACCGGCATATCCCATCCGGAATGGGATGGAAGGAAATTCCAATCTTTTACAGAAGCATCTGTGATTATTTCCTTCCTGCTTCAAGCTGGGATTCCCGAAGACAAAATCATATATGAAGATCAATCGACGAATTCTCTGGAAAATGTACTCTATGTAAAGGAAGTCATTGATTTCACCAGGATAAATTCCATGTTGGTCATCTGTAAAAGCCATGCAGCAGGAAGGCAGATCCGGACACTCATGAAACATTTCCCTAGTGGTTTAAGCTATATTCCATATCCATTCAATGCTACATACCAAAACAAGGAAATCACCCGCCAAAACTGGTTAAATACAGAAATCGGGCGAAAAAGAGTCTGGGGAGAGTATAGGAGAATCATCCATTATGGCCAATTAGGTCATCTTGTCCCACCTGAGGAAGAAATGAACCTATAAGACGCATAAAAAAGAGAAAAAACGCAAACGATTGAAGTCTAAATAGTTCACTCTAGAGGTGCAAACCATAAAAATTCATAGTCTTTAGCATACGAATTCGCACCATTATTCGTATGCTATTTTAAATTGATATTACAGCATATCTTTTATTTTCAAGTGTGTTTTCGTATCTAAAATCGCATCACGTTTTGCAACACTGAAATATATTTCGTAGTCTTTTGATCTTCGTGGCGAATTCACTTGCGGAATGGTTTAAAAAAGCCAACGGATTTTAACCATTATGCTTAATTCGTTTTTATAAGGATTAAAATAACTTAACAAGCTTACTATGATTCTTTCTCCGAAATAAGCCCTTCGTTTGTTCAATAAGCGATTCTTTATTCCTTGCCCCCTCCCCCATAGAAGCAAGTACCAAAAAAGTGCCAGCACCATGAGATCATATATAAGGGAAGAAATTACCCTTATGGAAGAAATGTCGAGGAAAACAGGTCAAATAGGGGGAAAATTTTCCGCTATTAACTTAAAAACATAAAAAATTGGGTCACTGAGCATGCTTAACGGTAAATCATTCCCTTATTTACCTCTCCCAAGCTAAATTTTGCAGTTTAACGGAAATATTTCCCCTTATTTTAAGAACCCTGGACTTTACCGTGGTTACTTTCTCAATTAATGTATTAATTATGTGATTTTTATTACGAATTCATAGTAAAAAAGCAGTCCTTTTTGGACTGCTTTTTCTAGTTTTGCACTCCAAAACTGAATTACTTAGATTGAAGTCATTTGCGTTTTTTCTTTTTAAAGTAAACGTTATTCTGGTAAAATGTTTCTTATCAAATGTGGATACCTTGTCTTCATAAGCCTTCTAACGGCAATAAGACGGTATTTTTAATGTATATCAACCTTTTTAAACCTGCCCCCTCTAACTTCAGCTATATCTGCAATCGCAAGGAAGGCCGCGGGATCGTGTTCAGATACGATATCTTTCAGTTTAGCATCTTCCAGCCTCGTGATCACACAAAAGATGACTTTTTTATCATCTCCTGAAAAAGCTCCTTCCCCTTTAAGATATGTAACACCCCTGCCTAATCGATGTAAGAGTGCATCACCGATCTTTTCATAATTATCACTTATGATCCAGACAGATTTAGACTCATCAAGACCTTTGATGGTGATATCGATCATTTTAAAAGCAACATAGTATGCAAGCAATGAGTACATGGCCCGGTCCCAGCTAAATACAAAACCGGCGCTTGATAAAATGAACAGGTTTACGATCATGATGATTTCGCCTACTGAAAAAGGGAGTTTCTTACTCGAAAGAATGGCTAGTATTTCTGTACCATCTAGTGATCCCCCATAACGGATAACCATCCCGACCCCTATCCCCAGGACGATTCCTCCAAACAAGGACGCGAGCAGAATATCCTGGGTAAATGCAGGGACCGGATGTAGAAAGATGGTGGTAACCGAGAGGATGATGATACCGTACAGCGTAGAAAATGCAAACGTCTTCCCTATCTGCTTATAACCTATGAAAAAGAATGGAATGTTTAGAATAAATATATATAGTCCGAGTTTCAGACCAGTCAAATGGGAGAGAATGATTGAAATACCTACAATACCTCCGTCAATTACATTGTTAGGGACAAGAAAGATTTCAAGCCCCACGCCCATTATGATGGCGCCCAGCGTTATCAAGATCACCCTTTTCGCCATTTCTTTACGGGGAATCTTTCTGTGCATGACTTTAGGGCGCTCAAGGATTTCAGCTTCACTCAATCTTACCAACCCCTTTATATCTATCCATGAAAGGCTTCATGAACCCCATCAGACTTATTTCACTTATTTAGTATATATTCCAGATACCAAGGAAAATGACTGCTGCAGTAACTGAGGGGGACGATCCATAAAAGAGTATACTATTTTATGATAAAAGTTTAATATATTATACAATATATGACTGAAAAGGATGATAATTATGAGAGAGATGATGCTGGGTATTTTAGCATCTATGTTTTTCGCTGTGACGTTCATTTTAAACAGATCGATGGAACTTTCAGGCGGAAGCTGGCTATGGAGCTCATCGTTAAGGTTTTTATTCATGGTCCCATTTCTTGTTTTCATCGTACTATTGAGGAAAAACATGAAGCAGGTGCTTTTGGAGATCGTAAGGAATCCTCTCCCCTGGCTTGGATGGAGCTTTGTTGGTTTCGTATTGTTTTATGCGCCGATCACCTATGCGGCCGTGTATGGTCCAGGCTGGCTTACAGCCGGTACCTGGCAGCTTACCATCGTGGCCGGGACGCTTCTCGGGCCATTATTCACCCAAAAAGTCATCACATCTTCCGGAACTGAACAAGTACGTCAAAAAATACCCTTGCGCTCACTTTTTATTTCATTATTCATTTTGTGCGGGGTTGTTCTTATCCAGATCCCAAACGCACAGGGGCTTTCCCTGAAAATGGTGATGAGCGGAATCCTGCCAGTTGTTTTGGCAGCATTCGCCTATCCCCTCGGCAATAGAAAGATGATGGAAGTCTGCAATGGAAGGCTGGATACTTTTCAACGCGTATTCGGTATGACAATAGCCACAGTCCCTGTCTGGCTACTGATTGCCTCTGCTGGTTATTTACATGTCGGTCTCCCTTCAGCCACCCAGGTCCTTCAGTCCCTAATCGTGGCAATCTGCTCCGGAATTGTGGCAACCATTCTCTTTTTCATTGCAACCGACATGGTTAGAAATCATCAGGGTAAGCTTGCTTCCGTCGAAGCGACTCAATCCACACAAGTATTATTTGTCATGGTGGGTGAAGTAATCTTTTTCTCTGCTCCTCTTCCAGATGAAATCGCCTTATCGGGGCTCGTTGTCATTGTCATCGGAATGGTTCTTCACAGCATGAATCAGGCAGGTATGGGTAAAAAACCGCAGATTCCTATTGCTCCCATAGTCAAACAAAAACATCGGCAAGGGGTACCTTCCGATAAGTAAAGAGAAGGTCTTCTTCCTTGATTTTTTCTCCTCACCAAGAAAAATAAAGGTATTTTTTTACTTGTAATATTGTCCGTAATTTGGTATCTTATGTAGGTTTGAAACTACACTTGTGGTTAGAATTTTTTGGAGGCTTTCATTTGATAACACTTATCAAGACATTATTGATTAATATCACGATTCTTTTTTCGCTAACGTACAATGCGAATATTTTTTTCCCCTTTAAAGTTAAACAGATTCTGTTATTAAAGCATAAAATCACGTACGGTCTGATTGGGGCTTTCGGCGCTTTTTTATGTATGCTATATCCTATTGAAAAGCTTGGGAACACACATTTCGACTTAAGAATGATTGCCATTCTGATTGTCACTCTTTACGCAGGCTGGATTTCCGGTTCACTTGTACTTCTGCTTGTTTTGATTTACAGATCCATAATCGGAGGTCCTTTTGTGACGATTGGCTTAATTGTTTCCATTCTTGCATTCCTGGTCGCTATTGCATTCCGCAAACTTTTTCTAACTTCGGCCTCAAAATTTATATGGAGCACGATTATTTTCACGATTTATTCGTCTATTTATTTTGTAAGCATTTATTTTAATGTTCCGATTTTATATCCCTCGTTTTATTTTATATATTTCAGTATTTTCTATTTTACATTTGTTTCTATGGTGCTCATTATTGAGCATCTGATCAAGACAAATAAACAGATAGCAGAAATGATGTACCTTGATAAATTAAATATGGCAGGTCAGATGGCTGCCTCCATCGCTCACGAAATCCGCAATCCCCTTGCTACAGTCAGGGGGTTCATTCAGCATCTTGCCGAGGATACAAACGATAAGCAATTCAAAAAATATTCTCCTCTTATTCTGGATGAATTGGATCGTACGAATAAAATCATTACTGACTACTTAAACGTGGCTAGACCAGGTAGTTTTCACCTAAAAGCTTAATGCAGGAAACGTCCTGCATGATTGTGTAGAGCTTTTAAGACCATTCGCCTCGTATTCAAACGTAACGATCTCCTATCCTAAAGACGGGCAGTTTTGGATCAAAGGGGACGAGCAGTACTTGAAACAGGCGATCATGAATGTAATAAAAAATGGAATTGAAGCAATTGAAGGGCAAGGAGAAGTATGTTTAGAAACGAAAGAAATTCCTTCTTCTAATCGAATTGTGGTGACGATTTCCGATGATGGGAAAGGTATGACCAATGATGAATTAAAAAAAATCGGCCTCCCCTTCTATACAACCAAATCAAAGGGAACCGGACTGGGCAGCATGGTCACAAACAAGATCATCCGTGAAATGGACGGGACGATTGAATACGAAAGTGAGCTGGACAAAGGAACAAAAGTCAAAATTTCTTTTCCTTTGGTACAACAACCATCGAATAAAAAATAAGCTCAGGACAAGTTATTATTTCTTGCCTGAGCTTTCTATTTTAGATCGAAGGTTTACATAATTTCATTATGGTTGAATGGATTAAAGGCTTATTCCAAAAATCTTAATAAATCTCCATAAATGATATCATCTGACATCCCTAATTCTTTTCTGGCGATTTCTTTAAACGGTTTGCACTGATTATCAAGTACAGGCTCCCCATTCTTACGGCTGTAACAGACATTATCTTTATAAACATATTTCTCGGTTACAAATCCTCCATCCCTAAAAATGACCGGATGATTTTTGACTCGTGTAAACAAACTGTGTCCAAAAGAAAGATTTTCTTTCGATTCTATTCCAAGTAAGTGAAGAATGGTGGGACGGATATCAATTTCTCCGCCGATTGTAGATACGGTCTCTCCTTCTATTCCCGGGACATGAATGATAAGAGGAACTTGCTGAAGTTTCACATGATTCAACGGGGTGTCTTCCATATTCAGCAGTTCCAATACCCCAGGCTCATATTTTTCAGAAATTCCATAATGATCCCCATACAGTACAAAAATCGAATTTTGATAGATTCCCTTTTCTTTTAGTTGATCGAAAAATTGTTTGATCGCCTCATCTTCGTATCTTACTGTTGTCACATACCGATTGACCACATCCACTTCAGTCGATGCCTGTAGTATAAATTGATCTTCTTCTTCCAATAAGAAAGGAAAATGATTAGTTAATGTTAAGAAACGAGTATAGAAAGGCCTAGGCAGATCTTGAATATAAGGAATTGACTGTTTGAAAAACGGAATATCTTTAATCCCATAATTAACCGAATTTTCTTCTGTCACATCAAAATCTTTTTTAGAGTAAAATCGATCGTATCCAAGAGATTCATACATGATATGCCTGTTCCAAAAAGTTGCATCATTTCCATGAAATACGGCTGAGTGGTAGCCGGCATGATCCTTCAGGATATGAGGCATACTCTTAAATTCGTTTTCAGGGTTTCTGACAAACACAGAGCCGCTCGCCAGCGGATAAAGGCCTGTATCGATCATAAACTCCGAATCCGAGGTTTTTCCTTGTGCGGTCTGGTCATAAATTTGGTTAAAGTAATAGCTTTCTTTCACGAGGGAATTCAAAAACGGTGTAATTTCCTCTCCCCCGATTTTTCTGTTTATGACAAAGTTCTGAGTCGACTCCATACTGATCAAGATGACATTTTTCCCTTCAGCTGCACCAAACAAATCAGACTGGTCATTTTTCTTTGATTTTGTATAGTTCAGCGGGGAATTTGTGTCGGTTTGAGATGCGACTAATGGATTGAGATTGACCCCCAGTGCATAACCTGTGTCGTACACATGATAATTAAAAGGACCGATGGCCGTAACCATCTGTTCCCGATCATAGGCTTCCTGAAATAAATAGGGGCTTTTGATTAGACCAAGAACTACTGTCAATAGGACAACTGCAAAGCTTGCCGATAAATAATTCAGTTTATCTTTTGAACTCAACGAAGGCAATTGCCTTCCCTTGTTCAGATACCATCCCGCAGCGAAAATATCTGTGAAAAGCAGTAAATCCCAGGGACTCATCAACTCAAATGTACTGGGACCGATCCCTCCGACATTCTTAAATTGAAACAAAATAGGGAGAGTTACAAAATCCGAATAAAACCGATAATATAGTAAATCGGCATACAGAATCCCTGTGATAGTGACCATCGCCAGGAATAACGTAAACGCATGAACTTTTTTACTGAAATAAAAGCTGAACCCTAATGCAATCATCAATGAGCCAATTGAATTTATAAGAAGAAGACATAATTCAAGAAAAGAATGCGCAGAGATATTAAAGCCTGCAAACATGACGATTATCGTCTTGACCCATAGCAGAAGCAGTATGATTGCTATCAGTTTGAATTTTTTCACTCTAATATGTAATTTTTTTAGTTTTTCCATTTACACATACCTGATTTCCTGAATGGGCGTCAGTACACCTTTAAGGACAGTCATTGCTTTCATCACTTCTTCTTCCCGCTGATATCCCATCAGTGCAACCTGGACCCAGTTCCTTTTAAGGAGGTAATCACTTTCATAGCTGAGCAGTATCCCTCTTTTCTTACATTCATCCCCAATTACCCTGCTTGATAACCCTGGGGGAATCTCAATCGTAATGACTCCCGGTGAATAGCTTTCATCTCCGACCATTCGAATATTCCATTCTCTTAATGTCTTCTTCACAGTATCGGATAACTGTGAATTCTCGAACATATTCAAGTTCCTTAAGGCTTCTCTCAACGCCCCAGTCAGATTTGAAGAATGAGTGAAGGGTATGCTCCCTTTTTCTGAATACATGCCTAAATCCAAGTATCTTGGTATCGATGGATGGGAAGAAACCTCATCCCTGTGAAAAACAATTCCAAGTCCGGGATATGAACCAATCCCCTTCCCGCTGACTGAAGTGGCGAAATAAACATCCTCGAAATCCACGGGAACGACGCCTAGAGAACTGCAAGCATCCACACATAGTTCTGTACTGTATTCCTTCGACAAAGAAACAATGCCTTCCAGGTCGTATAAATAGCCTGTGGATGTCTCGCAGTGAACCGTCCATATCCATTTAGGGGAATGAGCATTCAGTGAGGATTCAATATCTGATAGTGAAATATCTTCTCCCCATTGTTTCTCGATCGTCCTAAAAGATAACCCGCTTCTATACGCATGTTCGATCAGCCGGTATCCAAACTCCCCGTTTGCCAGAATCAGACCCTCCCCGTTTAAAAGCTTTAGCTGCTGAGCAACCATGTCATTGGTCAAGGTGCCTGTTCCCAACACGATTTGAGCATGATTCGCTTTTGTTGAGTCGCATAAAACTGATTGAATTCCTTTCACTTCCTGAATGAAGGATGTACTTCGATGAGAAACGGATGCTTCCCTGAAAGCCTTTTCAACCTCGGGGTGAAGAGGGACCGGACCTGGCAGGAATGAATGCCTCAATGTGCTTCTTCCTTCTCTGCCATCCCGGGAATTTGACCGCATCAATTTTTGGAAAGCCTTTGTTGACTGTTCAAAGCTCTCCTTCGTTAAGTACATTGGCTGAAAACGTGCTTCTTCCTCCCCCACCAGTGATGCAAAAGGTTTGAAGCCGATTCTTCTATACAGTTTAAGCTGACGGACGGTCCCGGAAATAAGTGCCAGGTTATACCTTTTCTCTAAACAGAATTGAACCAGCCTTTCACACAACCCATAAAAAACACGCGTACTTCTATACTCTTCTTTAACGGATAAAAGACGTACTTCACAAGGTACACTGTCAGCAGGAATATACTCGTCCAGATCCTTAATCTTAAGGTCAAGGGAAAAAGGACGATTGGCCCGGACGGCAATCATCCCGATGATTTGTTCTTGGTATTTAGCAATAATATATGTATTTTCATCATGAAATTTATCCACGAGCTGTTCTTTGTCATTCGCCTCATGCTGCGGGATTTCTTTCACGAAGGTTTGGTAATTCAGTTGGTTGATCTGTTGGAATTCGTATGGGTCGGTTGCAATCTTATATACAAAGGAATGCTCCCTCATACATGTACCTCCTCTTGATGAAGTGAATTTCATGATTTTAAGTGACTGAAAGGCGAAAATCATTTAAAATGAGATATTACCACTATGCAGAATAAAAATAGGAGACCAAATGGGACGATGAATGAATCTTCAATCAAAAATGCTGTAAAAGGGATGGAGGCCATTGAGAGAAAACCTGACGTTTTATAACGACGGAACAGCCCATAGGATGTTCCCATCACACCTGCTGCGGCACCTATAGAAATAGGTGATATAAACAAGGCGGAAGCCAGATATACAACTACACCCTTTCCTCCACGAAATCCCAGCTGTATTGGAAATAAATGACCAATACACAGAAGAACTGAACTGATGACCAGGGCAATGGCACTGTCTACAAGCCACACCTGTACAATAAACAAAGTAAAAAAAACTTTTGCGGCATCAATCAACAATGTGAGCAGAAACCCCTTCTTGCCCATAATACGCGCTGCATTTGTCGCCCCGACATTCCCGCTCTCCAATTCCCTGACATCCTGACCAGTGTAAAGCATTACAATATAGTAAGCACCCGTCACACTTCCAGCCAAATAAGAAAGTACCATGATAACAATATACAAAATAATAATATCCAAAGCTTTGCACCTTACTTTTCTATAAGAATGTGACCATCATCACCTTTAACAGAAAAGTGCCTAATTAATAGACGATTCCAATGTTAAAAAGTTTCATTTTTTTACAATTTTTCTAATATGAAAAGGAATATAAATCAAATAAAACAGAAAAAAGGAAATAGATTCCAATGATATTAAGTACCAAGGGTATTCACCTAAATAGTCAATGGGACTAGGGTTGAATGGTTTATGAGTGAGAAACATATAATTGGCTCCCAGAAGTATGTTCATGCCATACACCCCGGCAGCGATGATGTTCAATGCCAGAAACGACTTTAATGGTGAAAAAATGGTTACCGTGAATCCCTCAATCCAAACCATGTAAAAGCATGAAAGTACAATGGAAGAGTGTACAATGAAAAATTGAAAATATCTTATATGTGGAAAGCCAAAGAATAGTTCCGGGGTGACCATGGCAACAAAGGCACCCGTCATGCTTGCAAAGAAAGTAATTTCAAATAGCAGCCTGTTTCTAGTCAGAAGCATGATGATACATAAATAAAGAGAAATCGAACATAACTGAAATGGAAGGTTTATTGCAAGAGACCATACGTCATTCACTGCATACCATACATGAAAAAACACTTCTCCTGCCGCCATCAGTGATATGAGTATCCATCTTATTGCTTTCTCCGAAACACCAGTTAATCTGTTTCTATACAAATACATAAGTGAAATAATGACCAGCATAAGAATAACTGCGTATATATGTGAAAGCGAAAATAACTCAAATGGATATTCCTCGTAACGGAAGTTCAACAAATCTTTCATTCATATCCTCCTCTCTATTATATTCTTGTTTCATGCCCCTTTTTCCTTTTTTAGTCATATAGCAGTATGTGATGGAAAAGAAAAAACCCATTTTACTTTGGTAAAATGGGTTGGGTTTCAAAGTACTTTTCGAAGGGGAATTCTTTTTTGACGGGAAAGGAACTCCAGTGCGTAATCATTAAACTCTTTAGGTTTTTCCACATTGCATACATGTCCGCAGTCCTCTAAGAAGATTTTTTCTGCTGAGGGATCACCCTGTATATCCCTATCAAGAGCTTTGACGAATAAATGGTCCTCTTTCCCGGAAATATACAGTTTGGGAATATTTGATGACTTTTTCTGTACGCCCATATATGTGGATTTTACGTATGGGGTCAGTCTGTACCAGCTTAAAAAGTCATGTCGATTCATTTTCTTTGCTTCTCTGATGAAAAGCTTGCGTGAAACAGCATGATTTTTCTTTGGCATCATAATATATGCGAATATTTTATACAACCACATAAAAGGAATGAACGCCTTGATGGCATCCCCCAATTTCAGAAGTATAGACGCAAACAGCGTAAAGCGTGTAATGCAGCCAGCCATCACAGCACTCTTCACTCGATGAGGGTACCGCTGTAACAAAGCATGAATAAAAATGGAGCCAAGTGATACCCCTACGAAATGAGCACGTTCAATTTTCAAGTGATCCAGTACCTTTAATACTTCCCGAAGGTTCAATTCAATGGAAAACTTTTCGTCATAGCTTTTGACGCTTGGCGATTGTCCATGACCAGGCAAGTGAATGGTTACTACATTATAATGTTTTTTAAATGCATGAAGCTGTTTACCGAAAATATTTGAATTTCCTCCAATACCATGAACGAATACAACATATTCCTCGAATTCTCCTTGATGAACTCTATATTCCAGCATGTGTTCTCTCCTTCAAAGCACGTAACTTAAGACAATTGGATAATGCCGTTATCTGAATTTGGTTCGAAACACCAAATGACAAATCTCGATATATAACCTTCATTGTATCTCAATATTCAATGCTTTGACATAGTAGAAATACAGAAATTTCGACTATTTTGTGAGAATATAGCGTACATCACCTTACATCTGGAGTACTCTTACATAATCTGGTGTATCACCTAGTGAAAAAAGGTCACCAAGCAGGCAGCCTGGATGAATTGTATTATCTAAGTGTATAAAAAAATGAGCGTAAGTTTAAGTAGAAGGAATTCACCCAAAATTCCATCTGCCTCCTGAGAGCTGAAACTTTAAATAAACTTAAGATCAACAGTAATAAAATGCCTAGTAAATTAGAAATAACGATTTCACTCTTATTCATCATAAACCCCCATCATCCATTCTTAGTCGTATAAATTTTTTTGATCTGCTGCTTGCGGCGGCTGTTCCATCCATCCTCTTTTGATCAGCAAGCTGAGTCCATCTGTTGAATATTTCATGATTTCAGTTACAAATAATCCATAATGTACCGCAAGATCCTTTCTCATTGACATCGTTGCTGCATGACACAATGTTGTGAGACCTACTGTGTTTGAAGCCGATATAAAGAATAGCATGAGTTTCTCTGAAAAAGGGGATGCATCGGTATTTTTAACCTCCATCGCTACGGGATAAGTCGGAAAGAATTCGTCTTTCATCAATACTTTATTGAATGTGAAAATCTGCTTCTCGCTTAATTTCTTGCCCTGCCGAAAATACTCTTTTACATCTTTGTCTCTTGAAACTTGGAGAAATCCCTTCAACATGACCATACCGATACAGTTTCTCTCGATTGCAAAAAAAAGTTCGCTCAATTCAAATGCATTTAACGTCCTGGATTCGCCAAACCAGGTTTCTAACAGGGAGGGCTGATGCTTAATGTAGTTGACAGAATCAGGGTACTCCATTTTGGGTGGACGGTCATAAATTCCTTTTGAAATCATTAAATTCAATGATTTCTTATATAGATCGCTTGTCTTATTCAGCTTTTCGTGAAAAAATTCAGTTATGTCCTCCCTTGCCACTTTTGTTAAATAAGTTGCGTAATGGGATATGATGATTTGACCTGCGCGATAGATGAAACTCAGTGAAAATAAATCAGTAAATAGTGGCGGGACTGTGAGATCAATATCTTTGTCTGAAAAACCTTGTGGCACCGGAAAATCTTCTTCCTCAAAAATGTTTTTTACTTTTTTAACCGTATCATTGCATGAAATCAATACATCCTTTAATAATCCTTTTATTTCTTGGTCTTCGTTATGATGCAGGAAATATTTATAAAAGCAAATTGTTGCAGAGCAATTCATGTAACTGACCCATAATGCTGTGATTTCGGCTGTTGTTAAAGGAATATTTTGTTTCGCCATTTGTCCGCTCCTTAGATGATAGTCTTCATTAGTGTTTTTCATAATTGACTCCCTTATTCCAAAAAAAAATTAAGGGACTGCCAATAAAGGCAGTCCCTCGCAAATCCCTATTCAGACTTTGGTTTCACTTCATATTTAACAAAGAACGGCAGCAGCAGCGAAATGGCAAATGCAATCATAACAATGATCCCGAAGGTCACGGCTTTGTTCAAGCCCATATCAGGAGCAATCAGCAGCCCAAAAATAACGGCAGGCACAATGATCAAAAATGAAACAAAAAATTTTGAAGCAAAGCTGATTGTATGCTTCTTACCACAGTTTTTGCATTCAACAGGCTTATACGAACTCCATATCGAAAATAATAGTTCTTTCCATTTAAACTTGCTTTTACATACTTCACAATTCTGCAAAACATTTCCTCCTATGCATTACACCTGAATCTTCATCTATCTTACCATAATATTTATGAAAAACGCTTAATTTGACAGGTCTTTCCCTATGTATCCGCAATTGAAAAAGCCATGGAACAGAAGATTCCATGACTCTTTGCATTGATATAACTTCAAATACGAGGTGCCAGGGCTTGCTTTAAAGAACCAAGAATCTTAATTTCCTTGAAATCTATCCCAAGACTAACGACAGCATGGGCTATTTCAGGCCTAAGCCCTGTAAAGATGGGCTGTACACCAATCAGCTTCAATGATTTTGCAAGTACAAAAAATTCATTGGCCACCATCGTATCCACAATCGGTACACCGGATACATCGACAATCAATTCTGAATTCCCCAACTCTCCGCATCGTTCCAATGCTGTTTGCATCAGGATCTTCGCACGGTGGGTGTCGAGGTCGCCAACGAGCGGAAGTATCGCGATATCATCAGATAAAGAAACGACAGGAGTTGAGACCTCGAGCATTGTATCTTTTGCAAGACGGATTGTTTTCTTGTGGTAATCTACAAATGTGACACTATACACATAGGCTGTTTGATCGAGCAATGAATCGATGATCTCATTGATTCTCAATAATGTTTCAATTTTCATCATGGGTTTATCCATATTATCCTGTATAAAGTTCCATATTTCTTTGCGGTATACTTTATTCATACTGAGCAGATCGTCGATGGCTATACCATAATCCACCGCTGTCTGGCCAGTCTTTTGGGACCATGTGTTCAATTCATCCCACACGGCTTCCGCCTCGAATGCGATCAATGCCCTGCCAGTCATTTCAATCAGATTCGCCCGCCAATCCATCAATTCCGGTTTATTAAAGTTATTCCTTTTTAAAAACTGTTTGTAATCATCATTTAAGGATTTACTGATTTTCTCTGCTATTTCCATTTTATTTGTGACGATTAATTCACCCAGAACTTTTGCCTTTTCCAACTTTTTGCCCCCTCAAGCCTTTTGTTAAGTCATTTCTGCTTAACTCTTTAGTTTGATCTATAAAAAACATCCTTAACTAATACCCTTTATTTTTTACTTTAAACCTATTTTTTATAAAATATTTTCAAGATATAATTTAAAGGATTTTCATTCATAACTTTAGAATATAACCACTAAGCTGATAAAAGAAAGGGAATCCGTCTTGATTAAAACATTCAAGTTAGTCAGAAAAATCGCAGGTCTTAGAATGTCCGTCTATCTCACACTCGTTGATGATATACTTGTCGATTCCGGTCCATATAGTTTACATAGTCAAGTTAGAAAGATCATCAAGGAACACCCTATAAAGAGTGTCATCCATACCCACCATCATGAAGACCATACAGGAAACAGTCCCTGGATCGAGAAACATTTGAAGATCCCTCAATGGATTCATGCCAATGGGGTGTCAAAATGCAGTGAGGATACAAAGCTTCCTTTTTATCGTTCGGTGTTTTGGAATAACCGGAAGGCCTTTAATCCATTGATACTTGAAAATGAAGAGTTCCGAACAAGCCGACATTCGTTTAAAATTGTTCATACTCCCGGTCATGCCGATGATCACATCATCTTAATTGATGAGGAAAATGGAATCTGTGTCTCCGGTGATTTATACCTGTATCATTCACCAACCTCTCATTTTTCATTTGAATCTGTGCCAGAATTAATCCATTCTCTGGATAAAGCGCTGACCTACTCTTTCAAGGAAATTTACTGTTCACACGGCGGGTATCTCCCTAATGGCAGGAGATTGATGGAGCGGAAACGGGATTTTCTGTTGAACCTTCAGGAGAACGTTCTGAATCACTACCGGGAGGGACGGACACCTGATGAGATAAGGAAGTTGATACTTCCAAAAAATAAGCCTTTTCAATACCTTTCATTTTTTGAGAACTCCCCTATACACACGGTGAACTCGATAATAAAAAAGGAGTGAAGGACCGCATCTCAATGCTTGTAACATTGAGATGCGGTCCTTCACTCTGCTGTTTTTTCAATCCATAAGGATCCCTGCTTAATGTCGATCTTATAAATGAAATCAAGTATTTTTGTTCCGATGAATTGGCAGATGAGCGCATAAAGGATGACTTTCAAATCAATAACAATACCCGTTAATACTAGTAAACTTCCATTGATGACAAAGAGGGTTTTTCCTGGAGAGTATCCATTCAATTTGGATAGGATGAGGGCAAGGATATCCATTCCTCCTGAAGACGCACCCATTCTGAAAAGAATCCCGATCCCGATTCCAAACAACACTGCCCCGATTACCATATCTAACCCAACATTCGATAGGGGTGTTTCCGTATGAGGACTAATGTAGTTCACGGTACTTGATGTAACTGTCACACAGACCATTGTCCACATGGCATTCGCCTTTCCCAGCCATTTCACTGCGGCAATCAAGAGTCCGGCGTTTAATATCCAGAGAGTGATCGAGAAGGGTATATGGAACAGATAATTCAGCAGCACACTGACACTTGCAGCACCGCCTGATGGAATGAAATGCGGGAACAGAAAAACTGCCATCGCTGTTCCTTGAAGGCCTGATGCTATTGTAAGGATGACTGATTTCAGCATGAAACTCATAAGTTGTATTACCCCTGCTTCGTATGTATTTTGTATACTAGTTTAGTAGTCTTTTAAGCAGTCTGCAATGTGAAAATATGCTCAAGCTTAATTCTACATGGTCTCTGAAAGGAACTTTTGCTTCACTCTACTTTAACAACAATATTACCGGCATCCTCTCCGTTGCTTTCCAAAGTGATACGCCACAGGCCTTTTTCTTTAAATAAAATAGATAGTGGTGCTATATATGCCCGAGCATTAAAAGGAGTGAAATCCGCGTTCATTTCCTTCCGAAACGCTTGTTTTCCCTCTCCTTTTTTACTGACGTTAATCCTTACATTCTCATGGTTTCCCCATATCAGTAAAGAAGTCCGATATTCCCTGCCTGCTTTTGGAGTCTCCTCAAAAGCAATGGCTGCTTCCCCCTCAAGTCCTTGAAACAAATGGATGTCGCCTTGTGAATCTTCCACTTGAATAATGGCGGATTCCCTCCATTCTTCCCCGGTCATAACAAATGCATGCACAATGAATGCTGCAACTGCAGCAGCAAGCAAACCTATCATTGTATTCCTGAACGAATGACGTTTTTTGAAGGCATTCAATAACTCGGATTGTGGTGCAAGTCGTCTCGCAAACAGAAAAACGGCTAAAATACAAACCAATATACACCCGATTACAAAGAACATAATTGTCCCTCCTTTTCATTTCCTCTCATGCCCATATATACGCATTTCCTGCATGAAAAGTTTCAATTAAAGTCACCCCTCATCATACTGTAGGTTAGTACAGTTCTTAAGTATCTTTAAATATCGTCTGAAATGCAGGAATTCTGATGGGGAATAGCTAATGTAGTAAGGGGCACATTTTGACATCGACTCTTTAAAAAGTGTTTTTAACATAAACAAATAACGATCTAGGAAGGGGTATGAACTATGATGCTAACAAAGGAAGGTTGGGAGGCAGCACGGTCATTTTTATTTTCGCATGCCCGCCCACTGGAACAGAAACTATTTACCTATCACTTTGAAAACGGGAGCAGAGAAGATGCTGTAATCGAACTTGCCAACTTTCAAAACAGCGATGGAGGCTTCGGGAACAGTCTTGAACCCGATTTCAGATTGGAACGCTCCTCTCCACTGGCTACGACTGTGGGCTTACAGATTGCCAGGGATCTTCACGTTGATAAGGACCACCCTGTGATTGTGAAAGCAATGCATTACCTGGAATCAACATACGATGTCCAAATGGAAACATGGCATGCAGTGCCACCCGAAGTCAATAATGTTCCACATGCTCCCTGGTGGCACTTCGATGAGAGAAAAGGGTTCTGCGGGGTACAGACAACATGGGCTAACCCAAATGCTGAGATTGTAGGTTATTTTCACTTATATCAAAAAGAAAATCCATTATTGGAAGATTGGACAAAAAAAGCATCGGTGGAACTAGCCAAGCTTCCCCGCCCTGTTAATCACCATGATTTCCTTTGTTATTCCAGGCTGTTTCAACATCTCCCTGATCATGAAGAAATTAAAAAAGATATCTATTTATCATTATCAGAAACAGTTGACGAAACAGTCTGCAAAGATCCTGCCAAGTGGAATGAATACGTAGCGAAGCCTTTAGATATCGCGCCGTTTCCTTCTTCTCCATTTCATGAAGAACTGAAAAAGGAAACGGAGATTCAATTAGATGCCGAAATAAATTCTCAGCATGAAATAGGCTGTTGGCAGCCATCCTGGTCCTGGTTTGGTGAATACGAGGAAACGTGGAAAAAGGCAGAGAACGAATGGAGCGGTATCTTGACGCTGTCCATGCTGCGGTCTCTTGATTCCTTCGGAAAAATAAACCGGTAAGTCACTCATTTTGATTGTCAGACTGTTTTAGGGGACAATCCATGAAAGTCAAACCGATGACATCTGAAGAATTCGAGGTATTTCTAGAAAAATCGATAATAAGCTATGCAAAAGAAGAAACACGTTCAGGTAACTGTCAATTTAAATTAAAAGACCCGGGAGACTCTTCAGCACTTCCCGGGTTTCTTACATCTATTCATTATTAAAATTCATTTCAAACCATTCTTTCGCTGCATCCACCTCTTCTCTTCTTAATTCATGACCGCCATCAGTCCAATACTCGGTAACAGGTGATTGCGCATCGATTAGGTTGTCGACCAATTCCTGAGTTTCGGCCATCGGTATCAATGGATCTCTCTTTCCGGCTCCGATGAATACAGGTGAACCACTCAACTCAGGAAGAACCACTCCACGGCGAGGCACCATTGCATGAAAAAGGATCCCGCCCCTAAGTGAATGTTTATGATGATAAATGAGGCTGGCCGCAATATTCGCTCCGTTAGAATACCCTATGGCCACCACATTTTCGCGGTCAAATTCATATTTGTTGGCACTCTCATCAATGAATTCATTTAATTCTTTAGTACGAAATAATAAATCTTCCTCATCAAAGACTCCCTCACGCAAGCGTGCAAAAAAACGAGCCATTCCATTTTCGTCCACGTTTCCTTTTACACTCAATACGGATGCATCAGGGGCAATCATTTCCGCGAGGGGCAATAAGTCCCGCTCATCTCCCCCGGTACCATGCAGAAGTAACAAGGTTGGTAATTTATCATTTTTACCCTTATTAAAAATATGCTTCATTTTCATTCCTCCCATCTCTATTCTTTCGTATCCAGAGGTTTTAATTTTGCCTCTATTGATTCACGCTGGCTTTCAAAATATGGAGGCAGTGAAAGATTTTCTCCCAAGCTTTCAAAGTTTTCATCCGTTTCGAAGCCTGGTCCATCCGTCGCCAATTCAAAAAGGATACCGTTAGGTTCACGGAAATAGAGTGAACGGAAATAATAACGTTCTACAAACCCCGAGTTTGGCAGGCGGGCTTGGGTTACCCTTTCCACCCATTTCCGCAATTCCTTTTCATCTTCAACACGGAACGCTACGTGGTGGACACTTCCTCTTCCGGGTCTTTCCTGGGGCAGATCATTTCTTTCTTCAAGATGAAGTTCTGCACCTGTTCCCCCTTCTCCAGTTTCAAACACTCGAATGTCGGGCTGGTCTTTTTCATAAGCGGAGAAGGTTCTCGTTTCGCGATAGCCCAACACTTCAGTCAGTATTTTAGCGGTAAGATCCCCTCTTGCTGCGGTAAGAGTAACCGGTCCCAGTCCCACTATTCCATATTCAAATGGGACTGGACTCTTTTCCCAAGGTTTGCCTCCGGGAACACCCTCATTATGTTCGTCAGACACCAGCATCAATCGTTGTCCTTCAAAATCCCGAAACCCTAATGCAGCTCTTCCTGTATGATTAGAAATCTCATCATGTTCCACCCCTGCTTGTTCAAAGCGGGCTTTCCAGAATTTTAAAGCTTCATCGCTTTTTACCCTCAATGCTGTCAAAGTGATGCTGTTTGTTCCCTTATACGTGTTACCGGCGTGAGGGATTTCAAAAAAAGTAATGTCTGTTCCTGGATTTCCCCGTTCATCCGCATAAAAGAGGTGATAGACTGAAGTATCATCCTGGTTGATCGACTTCTTCACTAAACGGAGACCCAGTGTCTTCGTATAAAATTCATAGTTTTTTTTGGCGTTGGCCGTTATGGCAGAAACATGATGCTGCCCTTTCAGTGGTTTTAAATTCATTCGTTACTCACTCCCAATCCTATAGTTCTATTCATTATCTACAAATAGCTTACAATATATTTATCTTTAATTCAAGATTTTTAATTTCAAAGTGTTTTTCGCTCCCAAAAACTAAAAAAGCATCCGTCGAATGAAGACGAATGCTTTCACCTTAACTATGAGCCTTACTGTTAATTGTAATGGCCTGAGCCAATGTAGACGTGATTGTCAATCTATCAAAGTTCAGACCAAGCTGAACCGCCGTTTGGGCAATTTCAGGCCGCAACCCGGAAAGAATTGGTTTCACACCGATTAATTCGAGGGCATCTATAAGCTGAAATAGCTGATGGGCAACCATCGTATCAATCATGACAACACCTGAAAGGTCGATAAATAAATAGGAAACCTCTTTTTGAACACATTGTTCCAATGTGTTTTCAAGTATCAATTTAGCACGGGTCGGGTCGATATTCCCTATTAGCGGAACCAATGCCGTATCTTCATTTAGGGAAATGAGAGGAGTGCTCAATTCGTGGATGATTTGCTGCTGTGAATGCAGCTGTTTTTCCACAACTTGATTTTGAAGTTCCATAAACCTTAACATTGCCCTGTCAAATGATTCAATCACAATATCCTCCCACATTCTCATCTGGTCGAATATATTTTCTTCCGGATAATTTTGGGCAAATTCATTCACAAAATCAAGGTATTGATTACGGACACGCATAAATTCTTGTATGATATTATGGGTAGGAGTCTCAAGATGGTGTTTATCTTCCGCAATGGTTAATACCCAATCATCCAACCGTTTATTGAACGTCTGTTTATCTATCATAAACACTTCACAAAATAATTGATGGAATTCAAAATTTTGATTTTTTAAGTTTTCAATTACTTTCGGATCACTAGAGGAGTACACTCCGGATGCTTTATTCTTGTCAATTGTATTATACCAAGCCTCCGTTAATTCACGGGCTTTACTTAATAAAAAGCTATGTAAATCTTTGTTTATATGCATATCTAGCACGTTCCTCCCCTGATAGTTGGTGAAGCTTTTACAATTATTTATTTGTAAGATCCTTTCAATCTATTATAGTATAGTAAATTACCATAAGCCAATTATTATAGGCTGCGAAATAAATGTTCCTTTTCCTCTATCAGTAATTGTTCTATTTTCCGGCAATCATCAGGGTGGAATAAATGAGCTGATTTTTCCAGTTGAATCATCTTCTTTCCTTTTTCAGCAATGAGCGATTCAACATATTCTTCTACTAACGAACCGAATACATGCACATCCTTCATACCATGTATAAACGTCACCGGTATTTTTAGATTTTGCACTGAATTCCTGCAATTAATGTTCGGCAGGTCTTTGATAAAAGTATCTGTGTATGTAAGTTTAAAACTTTTATACAGGGTGTTATAGACATCCAGTAATGAATAATCTTGTGATGAAATCATCCGCCACATGATTTTTGCGAACCCAGGATGCTTCAAACGATCTCCCTTATATATTAAAGAATTGAATTTTGTCTGCCATTTTCTCAGCACCGACCATTGTTTATAACTTTCAGTATAAGGCGGCTCACCTATGTCATTTAATTCGTTGATTGCTTTTATGTTTTCCCTTTTTTCTGCTTCGAGTTTAGCCCACTGCAAAGCAAGCCGGTCATTATCAGTCCAACTGATGATTTGTGATATCCCCACGTAAGAATGGTATTCCTCAGGAAACCTCTTCGCCAAGTGAATACCGATGAGGCTTCCAAAGGAATGAGCAGCCAGGAATACTTTTTTTCTATTAAACTTTTTCTTTAAATACTGGGTTAATTCATAGGCATCACGGATGAATTGCTCGAGATGGATAGATTCTGAAGAAACATCTGCAGAATACGACTTTCCGGTTCCCCGCTGGTCCCAAAACACTAAGATGTAATGCTTCACCAACTCTTTTGTAGTTGTTGCAATCGTGTAATCCTGCCCCCTGCTTGACACACCTGGAAGTGGCATCGAGGGTCCTACATGTATGAATAATAATACTGGTCTATCTATGCTTTCTCCCTGTATTAGAATTGACTGAGAAACTCCACCGATGATGAGCCTGTCAATGCAGTCAATCCCCTTGTCCCCAATTGAAAAATCCCTCTTCCTTACCCACCCTGCCATTTGTGATTCCCCTTTTCCTCAATCATAATTCAGAAAAGATTCCGTCAAAAAAGAATTCATTTTCTTCTTTTAAGACTTTAATCCCACTCATATTGTACCATTTTCATCCAATTAAAGTTGCGATCATTCAATTAAAAGCCAATAAGTTTGCATAATTGTAAATGTATTCATAATATTGCACGATCATTTATAAAAATTCTATTTTTCAACTGAATTATCTCGCCTACACACCTGGAAGGGTATATAATGTAAGAAAGAATTGTTGAATTTCGAATTTCATGTCGATTAAACCAAAAAATTGCAGATAAACTCTTCTGAGCGATTTATCAGATTCATGAGTCAAAAGGATGCACGTAAAAATAGATTCATTGTAACGTCTTTTCAACCGATGGCCAAATAATTGGGGAGTTGATGAAGGTGAAAAGAAAACTGTCAAGAGTATCGATTGAAATCCTTTCGATTAAAAGTGCTTGTGAATTCTGCAAAAATATGGGGATGACACCCAGTATAGCAAACCTATCCATGGTAACCGGTTTATCTGAAGAAAAGATCCTCGAAAGAATCGAGCTTGATTTTCCCGTTTATATTCGGCCTGAAAACGAAAAAAGGATGATCTAAGAATCAGGCTTGTTACATCATAACGCAGAGGCATAATTCCTGCTTTCAGCTGCATGCTCTAAAATATCTCTAACAGCAAATCAACTTCACCGCCTGCACCTTCAACCCATGAAAGTCGTATAGAACCAATAAAAAAATCCCCCTGTCAGCACCGGGTACTGTTTTGAGGTACAAACTATAAAAAAACATTAAAAAAAGGGAAGCAAATCATCATGATTTTGCAACCCTTTTTATATTGGATATAACAAGCTTTTTAAGAAGTCGGCTTCTAATTTGAATATTAACTTGTTACCGAAACGGCACTAAAATTGAAGCGTTACAGAACTTTCTGTAACGCTTCAATTGCGATGTTTTTTTATAATCTGGGTAACGTGTTCGTTTAGTCTCCAAAATTAAAAAAATGGGAAAATTAGGTAAAAATTTATTAAACTAAAGAACAGGTTGGTGATCTTTGGATTCACAGGATACCTTATCCTTTATAGAGCAGCTAAAGATATTAATAAGGGGAAATTTCCCCGTTATTCTGCTGAAGCTCGCTTGGATAGGGGAAAATAAGGGGAAAATTTTCTTCTAATCTTGCTCAGATCTCCAATTTTAATGTTTTTCAAGTAAATAAAAGTAAAACTTCCCTTTATTTTAACTGTTTTCAGTTCCATTTCTTCATTAAGGGAAATTTCTTCCCTTATTTAATCATCCAATGTTACTGATTCTTTCATCTAGCTCGAGGGGTTCCGCTTTTTTCATTTTGTCGGGTAAGATCATCTTTAAATGTATCTGCAATGACTACCACATTTTGCGGTGTAGATTGTAATTTTGCACTCCAAAACAGAACCCGTTACCCGTCAGGGGGCTTTTCAATCATTATTTTCATTTTGATTACGCCAGATTTCCTAAAGTACATTAAAATACCTGGCTTCAGGATGGGCAAATACCATTGCTGTAACAGAAGCTTCCGGTTCCATCATACATCCATCCGTCAATTCGATCCCTATTCGTTCAGGGTTGAGGAGCTTGAAGAGTTTTTGCTGATCATCAAGGTCTGGACAAGCAGGGTAACCAAATGAAAAACGCTGTCCCTGGTATTTAGTCCTAAAACGATCCTGGATTGTCAAATCAACCGGATCGGGAAATCCCCAGCGGCTTCTCATCATTTCATGAACCCTTTCCGCTAGTCCTTCAGCAGTCTCAAGTGCCAATGCTTGAATAGCATGACTTTCCAGGAATCTTCCCTCCTCTTTCAATTCAGCAGCCCATTTTCTGATTTCTCGTCCGGCTGTCACGGCAAAGAACCCGACATAATCCATTTCACCGCTTTCGACCGATCGAAGATAATCGGCTAAGCACAAATGCTGATTTCTCATTTGCCTAGGAAAATGAAATCGTTCAATTTCTTTTCCGGCGTCATCCGGGTCGTAAATAATCACATCGTCGCCTTGAGACTGGGCAGGAAAAAATTGATAAAGTGCGGAAGCATGTATTAATCCTTCGTTTTTTGCTTTCTCATATAAATCATCCGTTATTTCCTTGATTCGGAGCGTGCGTTCATCTCTTTCCTCAAGAAGCCGTGAAACCTTCCCTTTGATCCCAAGGTGATGACCAAGAAGCATTTGCTGATTAATATAAGGATGAATTTGATTCAGTGAAAAATCTTTGATGATATGCGGCCTTAAATCCGGCGGTACATAAATCTGTACATCCGTTGACACAGTTGAGCGGACTTTCACTGCAACCGATGAGTTTCCTGCAGGTTCTTTTTCTTCGGCCCCATTCGTTTCCAGGAGCTTCAGCCTGCTTTCCTCTTCCCATTTCTTTCTGGTCCCTTCATTTTGCACCCCATTGATGATGCTTAGTCCATCCATGGCGTCTTTTGCATATAGAACGAGACCTTCATATTCCTTTGCTATTTTGGTGGAGGTGAATTTTCTGGTCAGTGCTGCGCCTCCTACGATGATCGGCACTGAGATGTTGGACTGCCTTAGATCTTGCGCCGTAATGACCATCTGCTGAGCAGACTTCACCAAAAGTCCTGATAATCCGACAATATCCGGTTCTTCTTGTCTTATCACTTCAATTAGTTCCTGAGGAGTAACTTTGATTCCCAAGTCTTTCACTTCATAACCATTATTGCTGAGAATGATGTCCACCAGATTCTTACCGATATCATGAACATCACCTTTTACGGTGGCAAGTATTACTTTTCCTTTGGAAGAGGATGATGTTCCGCTCTGTTCCATATGCGGCTCCAAGAAGGCGACAGATGCTTTCATGACTTCAGCACTTTGAAGTACTTCTGCCACGATAAGCTGATTATCATTAAATAAGCGTCCCACTTCACTCATACCATCCATTAAAGGACCATTGATGATATCGAGCGGCGCACTATATTGTTCTAAAGCAAGTTCAAGATCGGGAATCAACCCTTCTTTCGTACCTTCGACAATATAATGAGCTAGCCGTTCTTCCAGAGTCATCGTATTGACAGGTATTTTTACCTCTTTTTTCTTTCCACGATAAAATTCAGTAAAAGCTGCAAGCGTTGCATCCGTTGTTTCAAACAGGAGTTTTTCTGCCTGTTCCACCTCCTCTGCTGGAATGGAAGCGAACCGTTCAAGCTTCTCTGTATTCACAATCGCGTAATCAAGTCCGGCTTTCGTACAGTGATATAGGAATACGGCATTCAGGATTTCCCTCCCTACAGGAGGCAGACCGAACGAGACGTTGCTTATCCCGAGTATGTGTGGACACTGGGGGAGCAATTCTTTAATTTTCTTGATCGCTTCAACGGTAGCGTTCGCTGAGCCTATATATTGTGCATCCCCGGTCCCCACTGGAAATACAAGCGGATCGAAGATGATATCCTCTGAAGCAAGCCCATATTTCTTCGTCAACAGTTCATGGGACCGTTGGGCAATTTCAACCTTTCGCTGTGCCGTGACTCCCATTCCCTTTTCATCGATGGTTCCTACCACAACTGCAGCTCCGTACTTCTTAATGAGCGGGGTAATTTTTTCAAATCGCTCTTCCCCGTCTTCCAAGTTGATGGAGTTGATGATCACTTTACCTTGTGAATATCTCAAAGCTGTTTCCAGGACTTCTTCATCAGTTGAATCTATGACAAGCGGGACCTTCACTTTCTTCACGACTTCCTGGATAAACGTATTCATATCATTCACTTCATCCCGGTCAGGATCAGCCACACAGATGTCGATGACCTGAGCTCCGTTTTTCACCTGGGCTCTTGCAATTTCTGAAGCTTCTTCGATTTTATTCTCGGCTATCAAGCGCTTAAATTTCCTTGAGCCGATCACATTCGTTCGTTCACCCACGAGGATCGGACGGTTGTCTTTATCTTCATATAAAAATGGTTCGATGCCTGAGACGGCATGGGCATGTGCTTCATTCGGAATCCTTGGCTGAAATTCTTTTGCCAAGTCTGATAAAGCCCGAATGTGTTCTGGTGAGGTACCGCAGCATCCACCTACAAGGTTCAGCCAGCCTTTCTCAAGAAATCCCCTCATTTTAAGACTAAGGGATTCCGGCGTTTCATTATAATTCCCTTCCTCATCGGGCAGGCCGGCATTTGGATAACAGCTCACATACGTTGTCGCTAAATCTGAAAGAGATCTAAGATGGTCCCTCATAAATTCAGGTCCAGTCGCACAATTCAATCCGACCACCAGTGGATTCAGATGTTCCAGCGACAAATAAAATGCTTCTATATTCTGCCCCGCCAATGTCGTACCCATCGGTTCAATGGTTCCCGATAGAAGGATGGGAACCTCCCTTCCGCTTTCTTCGCATGCTGCCCGTATACCAAGGTTAGCTGCTTTCACATTCAGAGCATCCTGGCTGGTCTCGAGTAATAGAACGTCCACTCCGCCATCCAGAAGTCCCTTTGCCTGAATACGGTAGTTCTCCGATAATTCATCGAAACTGATTCCCCCGGTTACCGATAGCGTTTTCGTTGTCGGTCCCATAGAGCCTGCTACAAATCTTGGCCGCTCGGCTGTCGAGAAGGAATTTGCCGCTTGTTTGGCTATTTCAGCTGCTGTTCTATTTATTTCATAGGCTTTCGATCCTATTTCGTATTCATCCAGTACAACGGGGGTGCCCCCGAATGTATTCGTTTCAATCACATCCGCTCCTGCCAGCAGATATTCCCTGTGTATGTTGTAAATGACATCTGGAGCGGTCAGGACAAGGTGTTCGTTGCACCCGTCCAATTCCTCACCACCGAAATCTTCCGGGGATAAACCTGCTTCCTGAAGCATTGTTCCCATCGCCCCGTCGAGGACGAGTATTTTCTTTCTAAGCTGCTGTTCAAATAATGTGCCGGCCATAAGGAACCTCCTTTTCTATCACTGCTTTTTCTTTCATATACCGTAGCAATTCAATACTCATATCATAACGGACAAAAGGAGTAATCAGATAGATACCGTTAAACAATTCAAGTGCGGTGTCCAATGATTCCTTTGCAATCTGCATTCCGACTGCCCTTGTGTGGACGGGGTCTGAACCTGCATCCTTCATTCTGTTTCTTGTTTCCTCCGGTACTTTGATGCCGGGTACTTCATGGTGAAGAAACTCTGCATTTCTCGAACTCAGTAAAGGCATGATCCCAATGAAAATTGGCGTATCTAAATGCTTCGTAGCTTCGTATACTTGGAACATTTCTTCGACTCCAAATATAGGCTGAGAAATGAAGTAATCAGCTCCAGCCTTTATTTTTCTCTCGAGGCGTTTTACCGAAGCATCCATATGCCTGAAGTTCGGATTGTATGCAGCACCTACTGAGAACTGAGTCTTTTGCCTGAGTGACTTGCCGGAGAATGATATTCCTTCATTATTTTGTTTGATTAATTCAATCAGTTCCAGACTTGAGAGATCGTAAACAGAAGCCGCTCCCGGGAAATCCCCTATCTTGGCGGGATCACCTGTAATAGCTAAAATATTGTGGATCCCCAGGGTATGGAGTCCCATCAAATGTGATTGTAGACCGATTAAATTACGGTCACGGCAAGTGATGTGAACCAATGGAGTAAGATCATATCGTTCCTTTACCATTGTCCCGATCGCGTCATTACTGACCCTCGGAGATGCCAATGGATTATCAGCAAGGGTCAATGCATCAATCCCCTCTTCCTTTAAAGCTTGAGCACCCTTAAAGAACAAATCTGTATCAAGGTGCTTGGGCGGGTCCAGTTCGACGATTACCGTCTTCTTTTCTTTCACTTGATGATGCAGGAGCCTCTCTTTTGGAGGCTGGGATGAAAGCTGCACCGACTTTTTTGTCTTCACTTTCTTTTCAGTCACAGGCACCCTGCTTTTTAATTTTTTTGACACAGCCCGGATATGCTCAGGGGTCGTCCCGCAGCATCCTCCTATGATTCTGGCCCCTTGTTCGCGGAGTTCATTGCTGATATCCCCGAAATACTCCGGTTCAGCAGAATAATAGAATCTTCCCTCTTCATAGTTCGGCAGACTCGCATTAGGATAAACGGATAGAAAGGAGCTCTTGGGAACCGGCACTTCTTCAAGTGAAGAAACCATGTGATATGGACCCATTCTGCAATTGATCCCTACAACATCTGCACCCAGCAATTCCAGCTGATGAAGAGCTTCTTTTATCTTCATGCCATTTTGAAGAACTCCTGTTTCATGCAGCGATACCTGTGCAATGACGGGAAGATCTGTTTCCCGCTTTGCAATCTTCAGGACTGTCGTCAATTCCTCAAAGTCGTAGTACGTTTCAAGGAGGATTCCATCAACACCTTCAAGAAGCAAACAGTACAGCTGTTCCCGGAAGCTTCTTTTGATTTCCTCGAGTGAAATATTTTGCTTGATCGCCCTGATTCCACCAATGGTCCCTATTACATAGGTGTGATCCCCAGCCGCCTTTTTAGCGAGCCTTGCAGCTGCGGTATTGATTTCTTTCACAGAATCCTCCAGCCCATACCGGGAAAGTTTTTCGTAATTGGCACCGTACGTATTGGTCTGGATGATATCCGCTCCAGCTTCTATATAATCTCTGTGGACTTTCAATACTTCATTAGGGTGTGAAAGGTTCAACTCCTCGAAGCATCGATCCACCCCGTATGAATACAACAGAGTCCCCATTGCTCCGTCTGCTATCAAAATTCTTTCTTTCAAAGATTGTATGAGCGGTTTCACACGATCCCTCCTTCTCTTTCATTCTCTGTTATAAATTGATGACTTTCTTTATTGGTACTTCTTTCAGAGAATTCAACCCCTGTTCAAGGTCCTTAATCAATTCATCTGTGTTCTCCAATCCAACTGATAACCTCAGCAGGCCAGATGTGATCCCCCTTCTCACTCTTTCCTTTTCAGGCATGGATGCATGAGACATTTTTGCAGGATATGAAAGGATGGATTCAACTGCACCTAAGCTTACAGCAAATACAGGGATATCTACTTGTTTTGTCAATTTCCTGACTTCTTCTTCACCTTTTAAGCGGAAGGATAAGACAGCACCAGGTCCTTTTGCCTGGCGAACATGGATTTCATGGCCTTTATGATAGCTCAGTCCCGGGTAATATACTTCTTCCACTTCATCCCTCGTTTCAAGGAAGCGGGCGATCTTATAGGCACTTTCGGATGACTGCTTAAGGCGTACATGCAATGTTTTAAGGCCTCTCAGCAATAGCCAGCTGTCTTGAGGTCCCAGTACAGCACCAAATGAATTTTGTAAGAATGATAACTTCTGGGCGATTTTTTCATTTCCGGTCACTGCTATTCCGGCGAGTACATCACTGTGACCTGCCAGAAACTTGGTTGCACTGTGTAAGACCACATCTACTCCAAGTGATAAAGGCTTTTGCAGCAGAGGAGTCATAAACGTATTATCGAGAAAGGTCAGACAGTTATTGGCTTTTGCCAATTTTACGACCCCTTCAATATCTGTAATGTTAAGTAAAGGGTTCGAAGGTGTTTCAATGTAAATCACTTTTGTATTTGGTTTGATTGAACGGGCGACCTCATGAAGATCCCTCATATCCACAAAGGAATACTGAATGCCAAATCGGTTCAATACCTCTGTGATCAATCGATAAGTACCCCCATATACTTCTTCAGAAATGAGGACATGATCCCCATGCGAAAGCATAAGGAAACTCGTAGAAATGGCTGCCATGCCTGAAGAAAAAGCAAACCCTTCTACGCCGCCTTCAAGTTCTGCAATCGTCTCTTCCAATGCTTCCCTGGTTGGATTTCCCGACCTGCTGTAATCATAGGATCCATATTGGTCAAAATCGCTCTGATGAAAAGTGGTTGCGTGATAGAGCGGTGTAGAAACAGCACCTGTATGGGCATCATATCCGTGAGAATGAAGCAGGGAAGTTTGCTGTGAGTACGTTTTTTCACTCATGTATAAGCACCTCTCCTCTTAATTGATTAAAAACATTCTCCAAATCTGAAATGATATCATCTACATTTTCAATACCGACCGAAAATCTCAAGAGACGATTACATATGCCGAGTGTATTCCTTTCACATTCAGGAATATCAGCATGGGTCTGGGTTGCAGGATACGTAATGAAGCTTTCAACACCGCCAAGACTTTCCGCGAATGTAATGATGTCTAATTTCTCAAGAAAAGGACCGACCCATTCCTCCCTAGAAATGCGAAAAGAAAGCATCCCGCCTCTTCCGGTATAAAGGACATCCGTCACGCAGTCATGATTCGTTAAATACTCTGCAACCTCATTTGCATTTTTTTCATGCTGGGCCATCCGCAGGCCTAATGTTTTCATGCCGCGGAGTAACAGCCAGCAATCAAAGGGTGAAAGAACGGCACCGATCGAATTCTGAATGGTATAGAGTTTCTCTCCCAATTCTTTGTTTCTGACGATGACAGCACCGGCAAGTACGTCATTGTGGCCGCCTAGATACTTTGTAGCACTGTGAACGACTATATCAGCACCTTCTGCAATGGGCTTTTGAAGGATTGGTGTGTAAAAGGTGTTATCCACAATCAGTAATATCTCGTTATCCTTAGCGATGGTAGACACCGTTGAAATACTTGTTTCATTCATTAATGGATTGGTTGGCGTTTCAAGGAATATCGCTCTTGTCTTTTCGTTTATTTTTTCAACAATATGATTTTCTTCATGAGTGTCCACGAAATGAAACCTGATACCGTATTGATTTTCATACTGTACAAACAAACGATAGCTTCCGCCATACAAATCCTGGGAAACAATCAATTCATCACCTGACGAAAATAAGCTCAGTACAGCTTGGATGGCTGCCATCCCCGAACTGAAAGCGAAGCCTCTATCCCCCTCTTCCAAAAGAGCCAGTGTATCTTCCAAAATGGTCCTGGTCGGGTTTCCGGTCCGCGTATAATCAAATCCAGTCGATTGACCGATCCCCTTATGCTGATATGCGGTTGATAAGTGAATGGCAGGACTTATTGCTCCTGTCCTCTCATCCGTACGATTTCCTGATTGAACGAGAATGGTATCGATGTGTTTTTTCAATTTCGTCACTCCTTTTCTTATTTAAACGAAAAAGGATATAAAACAAAAAGCCTTCTTATGAAATATAAGAAGGCTTCAGTCGTTCAATCTCCCTCTTATCGTCCAAGTTGAATTCAACTTGCTGGAATTAGCACCATGCCCTTGGCTGGTTGCTGAGGTGTCATAGGGCCAGTCCCTCTACCTCTCTGGATAAGAATCTATTTGGTTTAATTAACTATCATCAATCACTTTATTAAAATAACTTCTTCATAACTTACATCATACTTTATTAAAAGTCAATGAAAATTATGAATACTTTGGCATTTTCAATGGAATGCCAAGAGTTATTTTTAAGCAAAAGGTCGTACAAAATAGCATGCATAAAAAATATATGTTTGAACAACCAATATCAAGTCTATATGTATAGAAATACTTGATTAGGATGTGATAGGAATGAAGGGCGTGACTTTCCAAGGAAAAGAAAAAATGGTGGTCAAAGAAGTTGAAACTCCCGATATTCAAGAAAATACAGACATGATCGTGAGAATCACTGCAAGTGGTATCTGTGGTTCTGACCTTCACCTTTACCACGGCGGAATCGAACCGGAACAAGATTATGTAGTGGGGCATGAGCCAATGGGAATTGTCGAAGAAGTAGGGTCGGAAGTAAAAAGTCTGAAAAAAGGGGACCGTGTCGTCATTCCATTCAATATTGGCTGCGGGGAATGTTTTTTCTGCAAGAACCAGATGGAAAGTCAGTGTGACGATTCCAACCCACATGGAGAAATTGGAGGTCTATTTGGATTTACTGAAATGATGGGAGGCTACCCAGGCGGACAGGCAGAATATCTACGAGTGCCCTATGCGGACTTTACTTCATTTAAAGTACCTGAGACCAGTAACCTTGACGACGAAAGTGTCCTCTTCCTTTCGGATGTCATTCCGACGGCTTATTGGAGCGTTGAAAACAGCGGAGTAAAAGAAGGGGATACGGTCATTGTTCTTGGGAGCGGTCCGATCGGACTGATGGCTCAGAAGTTCGCCAAGTTAAAAGGGGCCGAGCGCGTCATTGCTGTCGATCAGGTTGAGCACCGTCTAAGTCATGCTAAACGTACAAACAGTGCTGAAATCTATAATTTCAAAGAGACCCCGGACATCGGCTCTGTCCTCCACGAATATACCAAAGGGGGTGCTGATGTGGTCATCGACTGTGTAGGAATGGATGGGACCGTCGCTCCTGATGAGACGTTCGGATCTGAATTTGATAATCAATTCGGAACCATCTCCCCTATTAAAACCGCATCGCAGGCAGTAAGGAAATTCGGGACGGTGCAATTGACAGGTGTATATGGCACTGAGGCAAATCGTTTTCCATTAGGGGATTTCTTCAGTAGAAATGTCTCTATCAAAATGGGGCAAGCTCCAGTCATACACCTTATGCCTAAGTTGTATGACATGATAGAAAACAACGAGTTTGATCCAACGGATATCATCACTCATCGTTTACCTCTTGAAGAGGCTGCAAAGGGTTATGATATTTTCGATAAGAAAGAAGACGGAAATATTAAGGTGATTTTAAAACCATAGTGTGTTTGCTGGGAAAGAGGCTGGGACATCTGTGTATGTCCCAGCCTCTTTTAATATTTTCACCTTTAAGAGTGGATGATCCCGATTTTCATTTTGACTTCTTCTAAGAAAGGTCTGGTTTTCTTTCTTGCTTTTTCCGCACCATGCAATAACATTTCATTAAGCTTATCAGGGGATGCCATCAACTCATTATATTTTTCACGCGGTTCTTCTAAATGTACATTCATGACTTTAAAAAGCTCTTTCTTGGCTTCACCCCAGCCGATCCCGGTTAGGAAGCGACTTCTCATTTCTTGTGTTTGAACTTCTGTTGCAAATTCTTTATATAACGAAAAAATGATGGAATCATCCGGATCCTTCGGCGCTTCAGGCGGACTGGAATCTGTCTTGATCTTATTGATCAGTTTTTGGAGCTTTTTCGGTTCTTCGAATAATGGAATGGTATTATTATAGCTTTTACTCATTTTACGTCCATCCAATCCGGGGAGTACTGCGGTTTCTTTTTCGATGACATACTGAGGCAGTGTGAATGTTTCCCCGTAGGTATGATTAAAGCTTTCAGCGATATCCCTTGCGATTTCAACATGCTGGATTTGATCCTTACCAACCGGAACAATTTCAGCTTGAAAAAGAAGAATATCCGCAGCCATCAAGATCGGATACGTAAATAACCCCATATTTACCCCTGTATCTGCTTCTCTCCCTGAGTGATGATTTTCCTCGACAATGGATTTATAGGCATGTGCGCGGTTCATCAATCCTTTTGGTGAGAAACAGGCTAAAATCCAGCTTAATTCAAAAATCTCCGGAACATCTGATTGCCTGTAAAAGATTGCTTTTTCCGGATCAAGCCCCAACGCTAACCAAGTTGCTGCAATGCCCCTGCTGAGCTGGTTCATTTCCTCTCTGTCATGTATCTTCGTAAGTCCATGATAATCCGCTACAAAATATGCAGGCTGGTATAATTCATTTTCGGCCAGCTCAAGAGCGGGTTTTATGGCACCGATATAATTCCCCAGGTGCACCCTGCCTGTTGGTTTGATTCCGGTCAACACTTGCTTTTTCATTACTTTCATTCCTCCCATTTCTTTAAACACAAAAAGGCTTCCAGTCCTAAAAAGGACGGGAAACCCGTGGTGCCACCTTCATTCGTCCACTGCCGTGAACGCACTTATCTGTACAGAGGAATCCTTCCTCGATACATTGTCCCTTGTATCGGTGGGACTTTCCGCCAAACCTACTTTTATTTCAGCCTGGATGCTCAAAAGCCCATTCGACTGTTTTCCCACACTGATTCTCACCGGCCATCAGCTCTCTGGAGTGTTTCAACAGCTTACTTTTCTTCATCATTGCATAGGTTATATTCTTGTTTCCAATATTTTATAGCACGTGAAAAAAATGGTCAACAAATTTTATATTTCTTTCGTTGTAAATGGCAGAAATAATTTGACGCCTCTTTTATTGAAAGGAAGGAATTTCATATCCCCGACTAAGTGGCTGGCATATCCCAGCATGCACGCTTCAAAAATGCCCTCAATCATCAGTGAAGACTCAAAGTATTTTGCGATGAATCCAAAAAAAGTCAAACCCAGCAGAGAGTGAGTATAACTCCGGTGTGAAACAAGTGAAGCGATTACGATGTAAATTCCAAGCAGCCATATCCAGGTTTCACTAAGGTGCCAGCCTGCTGCCGTCACCCCGATTCCCGTAAAGGTCAGCATCCTCCTCTGAGTAATCACGGTGGAAAGCAGTAAAATACCGATACCGTACCCTATACCGATCCATTGTTCCCTTCCTTGCTCTTCCAGGAAACTGTAAACCATCATCATAAAACCAATTACCTGTGCCACCGCCCGAATCATCCTCGGTGAAAATGTCACCTTATTACTAAGCTTGCCATCAATATCCATATCTGGCATCAGACCGGCAATTCCACCGACTGTAACAAGTATGGCAGTCGTGCTTAAGTCTGATCCCATTGAATTGGCTGTAATAAATCCTGCCGCTGCTCCCGCGGCCATATGTGCTGTACCGTTCACAACACTCCCCCTTAATCTGCATGCATAAATACTGAAATTATCATGATAGAGGATTAAGGATAAAATGAACATGGGAAACTTGAATTATTTTTCCAACAGCTGTCTCTTTACTATCTTAATAATTTCATGAAAATAAGACAGCGGATGGTCTACAAAATCATTTATTGAAATGTTCCTGCTAATGTATACCTTATTTGAATCTTCATTAACAATAAAGCCCTCTGATTCGATCTCAGCTTTTTCCTGGAAAAAAAGATGCTCGAAGTCCCGCAGACTCGTACGGAAGATCCCTGAACATTCCTCCACTTGAAGAGAAAAGTGTTCAAATGCCACCGGTTTTGTAAATAGAAAAACATTTGCTAATTCACGGTCTGTAAAACCCCCGCCATTCAACTCTTCCTTGATTACACCTGTAAAAATAAGTTCATTGATGCAAATGTCCAGCCCCAATTCTTCTTGGATCTCCCTTACTCCATCTTCCATCAATTCATGAGACAGAATATGCCCGGCAGCTGTGATATCCAACAGTCCGGGGTAATCTTTCTTGCGTTCACTCCTCAACTGAAAATAAATATAATCTTCCCCGCTGTTTTCATCATGGTGAGCCAGCCAGCAGTGGAAGGTTTCATGCCAGTACCCTTTTTCATGCACTTCCGACCTGGGACGCTCTCCTAATCTATTATAATCTTTATCAAAGATGGATAGTCTTTCTTCGTTCATGGTCCCATCTCCTTCCAACCGGGGGTCGAATCTCCTTGAACCCCGCCATATTATGTATTGTGCAGCCTCTTATAGGCAGCCATCAGTTCTTCCACCGGAATATTATCAATCTTCATCCCTGACAAATCACAGTCCTCAATCATAATACCCTTTAAATTGCAGTTAGAAAAACTGGTTCCCTGAAGCTCACATCCTTTAAAGCTCAAGGGATCTTCCCCCTCTCCCAAATCAGTGTTCCGAAAGGAAACGGCACCCAGGTTCACATGGGCAAATTGACTATTTGAAAGATTTAAATCTGCAAATAGGGAGTGTGTAAAATTGATATTTTGAAATTTTCCTTGACTCATATTACAGTTACTCACGTGACTACTCATCAGGTTGCTGTTACTGATCGAACTTCCTTCCAACGTAACCCCATAGAATTCAGAATGACTCGAATCACAATGTTCGTAAATGCTTCCTGAAAGGTCTTTTTCCTTTAGTAGATTCTTATGCTCTGCCTCCTTTTCCATCCTCTTCTCGTAACAATATTCATCATCAGATCTAAACGTTGTTCGATACCCTGCTTTTTCGTAAAAGCGGTGATTATTCTTTTGCCTCGCAGATGTTTCAAGATTCCATATTCTCACTTCAGGAAATTCTTTTTCAATCAATTCAATCACCCTGGTACCAATACCTTGCCCCTGAAAGTCAGGGTGGATAAAAATGCGATCGATCCTTCCGTACGCTCGCCCTGAACTTGTCACGATGATTCCTCCAGCTACCTTTTCCCCATTTAATATTTTATAGACTTCCAATTCCCCAATCATATACCTGTTCTTTTCAACCGAAGCATATCCAGGAGGCTGTATATTGTAATCCACCTTGTAATTTTCTTCATCAAGCCACTTAGCAGCCTCACCATCAAACGCTAGTTTCTTTATTTAAGTCAATAATTCAGCATCATCAAGTGATGCCTTATGTATTTGTATTTCCATGTATGTTCTCCTTTGAAAATTGATATCCCTACAATATTAACATAATTTTCTAACTTTATATAACCATGCATTCCCAACCCCTGAAAGGGTCCTCAGCATTTATAGACAGTGAACCTAAGAAAAGGGAGCATATACCTTCCGTAAGGTATATGCTCCCGGTGACTCCTATCATCTATTTAGTTTGCCATTTAACTTCAACAATCTGTATAAGAAACCTCCTATGATAAATAAAATACCGCCTAGAAGCGATCCCAACGAATTCATCAGCCAATCATCAATATCAGTGGACCTTCCTAAAGGAAGAAAATATTGGGTCAATTCGATAAAGAATGAAAAGAGTGACCCGAGAAACGTCACCTTCAAAAGAATCGCCCTTTGATGACGCATCCACCAGCTTGAAAAGAAAGCGAATGGCACAAAGAGAATAACATTGGCTATTAAGTTACGGATCGGCACTTCCAAATGATTCCGATATAAAAGGTTCAGTTTCAGATTGGAGAAAGGCTCCATGTTGGTATCGCCTTTAACCCCGCCGTTCATTCCTCCGTCACCAAGAAATGGTGTTAGGGTGATCATACATATACCGCCAATGGAAATCGAAAGCAATAAGACGGGAAGGAGGTTCATCCACCTTCCCTTGCCTTTTTTCTTTTTCCATACGGAGACGGCTAGGATAGAAGTAATGGTAACCAGTGCAAGAATGGGGATCACCCATCCAAATGCTCTCCATAATTCCTGCATCTTACGTCTCCTACTTTCTTGCCTTGTCTATTTACTAAGATATACAATTGTATGAGTACATTTATACCACATTTCTCGAAAAGAAAAACCTATCAGTCTTAATCTTCATAAGAAATCCATTTCCTCTCTTCTTTCATTCTGACTGTATACCCTTCTTTATCCAGCCTTTCTAAAAAAGGAATCATGTATTTACGAGATATGCCCAGAATCTCTTTTGCTTGGGCTACTGTAAAAGTGCTGCCCGTATGTTCTTTCAGATCTTCTACAGCTTTTTCATACACCCCATGAGCATACGCATATTTTTCATCCAGCGGGACGATCCACTTCTCCTGTATAAAGAAGTGATAAAAAGATTGTCTCAGGGACTCAGGTATGCCAGCCTCTTGAAAATAGTCTATCATCTTTTTTACATTCAGCCCATCTTTCCTGATGGAATGAAGCATCTGCAAACACCTTTTTTCCCATTGAGTAGGAAGGCTCGGAGCGAAACCCTCTAAACGAAAGAAGCCCTTCTCTCTCGTTACTTCTTTTTGTTGAAGTAACCTTTCGATACTATATTGAATCACAACATCAGTGAAAGGCTGAAGCAATGGTTGCAGCTCCCCTTTGTTGATTCCTTTTTGGAGTGGGTGACTTTCATGGTAGGAACAAAGAACATCCTTAATCATTTCTTTACATCTCTCCACAATGCTGAGGTGGGTTATGCTGGAGGCGCGCAGCTCTATCCACCCTTGCTGCTTCAATAGTTCATTAAGTTCTTCAGGATTGATGGATGCTTCTTTAAGAATGGATTCAACAGGCAGGCTCTTCTTCTTTTGAAGAAGTTTTAAGATTCTTTCTTCCGGTGTCCCTTCCTCTATAGAACGTAACTTTGTGATCGTTTCGCCGCCGAATTTATACTTTCTTCCGTTTGGATTAATGATCCAGCCGCCGCCGAGTGTTTCTACAGGTGTTGGTCTCCTTATAATAAATCGATCACCGCGCTTTACCACGATTTTATCATTTAATCGAATCTGACAAAGTATGGAGTCTTCTTGTTGTTCCACCTTATTCCGGTCGAAGAATATAAGTTTACCCATCACTTCGGATGTTCCTGTATGTACTTTTATTTCCATTCTTTGTTTAAGGTCATGCTCAATTCCTCCAAGGATGTTTAGTGACACATCAACCGTGTCCGTTACAGCAAAATGTGAAGAGGACACCAATACGTTTCCACGTTCTACGTGTTGGTAATTGACCCCTGCTAAATTGATTGCTGTCCGCTGACCTGCAAATCCTTGCCGGGTATTGATCCCATGGACTTGGATTTGTCTTGCTTTCGCTCGAATTCTTTGAGGGAGAATGGTGACATCCGTTCCCGTCAAGATCGTTCCCTCGTATATAGTCCCCCTAACGATCGTGCCTTGCCCTTTCAAGGTAAATACCTGATCGATCGACAAACGAAACTCACCTTCTGCACTCTTGACCGGAATATTTTCTATAGAGCGTATGATTAAATCCTTTAGTTCTGGGATTCCTTCCCCTGAAACACTATCTACCATCAAGATAGGAGCGCCCTCAAAAGGAGAACCTTTAAGCTCTTCTTCTACCTCATCTTTTGCAAGCTCTCTCAAGTCAGCATCCACATTTGATAATTTCGTGAGCACGACAATCCCATTTGAGATACCAAGGAGGGAAAGGATATCCACATGCTCACGTGTCTGAGGCATGATGCCTTCGTCTGCAGCGACAACCAGCACAACAAGATCAATCCCAGCTACGCCAGCAATCATCTTCCTGACGAAGCGTTCATGACCGGGTACATCAATGATGGAAATCTGCATGTCATCTCTTTGGTAAAGAGGGGCGAAGCCAAGTTCTATTGAAATCTGCCTTTCCTTTTCCTCTCTGAGCCGATCAGTGTCGATATTGGTGAGCGCTTTAGTGAGCGTAGTCTTGCCATGATCTATATGTCCGGCCATACCGACCGTATAAAATCGTTTATGCACCCTTTTTCACCTGCTCCCGCTACGATTTCCTTTGCTTATAATGTGTAAATAATACTCCCGTCATTAATGCAAAACATGCGATGAAGAGCATGCCTTTCATGGTTTCCCCTTCTGAAAAAGACTTAATTGTCCACATTAGGATCACTACCGTGATGACGCAATCAAAGATAAAGATTCCTTTTGTTTTTCGAATTTTCTTCACCCACTTCAATAATTGAATAACTATTCTAACTTTACCATATTCCCATATGTGAATAAAAAAATAGCCGAGAGAAACAGGTTTGTTTCTCTTGACTATTCTTGTTGCAGCTACTCTTTTGAACCCTCTTCAATCAGGGTCTTCATGTCTGCCGTGATTTCATCATAAGGAACGTCGCTGTTACCACTGTAACTCTTAACAACCACACCTTCTTGATTCACTAGAAAGAAGCTTGTCTGATGAATGACTTGATCGGAATTGGGGTCTTTAGCCACAATTGTTTTAAAAGAATGTTCGGCGAAGTCCTTGATTTCATCAAACTGATAACCGGTCAACAATTCCCATTTACTGGTATCTGCTTGGTATTTCGAAAGATACTCTTTTAATACTTGAGGTTTATCATTCTCAGGGTCTACACTGAAGGAGACAATCTTGTAATCCTCCACCCCTTCCTTCTTCAGTTCCTCTTGAAGCTTGGTCAGGTTGAACGTCATCGGCGGACAGACAGTTTCACAGTTAGTGAAAATAAAATCCGCAATCCAGACTTTTCCCTCTAAATCCTTTAAACTCACTTCTTCATTGTTTTGGTTGGTATAAGTGAAGTCTGCTATTTCATAATTTGTTTCTGCTTGGAAGTCACTGTTGCTGCAACCCGCAAGGAGAATACCCAACAGAGTCATCACCACTGCCAGTGTTTTTAACTTAGACACTTCAATCTCCTCCGCTTTCACTGCTGTTCTCATTCTATGTTAGTAGATAGAAATAGAAAAAACAATGCGCTTCCCATGAGTTTCCATGACTATTTTGTGAAATCCCCCTGTTCTTTCAAACCTAAGCTCAGGGCACCGAGACTGCCTGAGAAGGCTCCATTACCTATAAAGATGGGATCATAATCAAGCATCTCTTTGAATTGTGACAGATCTTCTTTCAGAGATGTATTCGCACGGAGGGTACTGCCGATAAAGACGATAGACCCAGTGTTGTGTGTGATTGAAAGTTGATGGGCCAATAAGATGATTGTCTCCGCCATCATATTGGTTAATGACCTTAATACATCTTCTTTCCTGGTCTTACAATCTGCATATTTGGCAAAGTTAGCAGCTGTTAAATAATCGGGAACAGGTGACTCCTGACCTTCATAAATCTCATTCACCATCAAGTCGACCGATTCCCGGCGGCCGTCTGCGGATAACCTCACCAACTCAGAAAAGTCCTTCACACCCGTCAGTTTAGTACCAAGCCCCATAAACATACCCCCGCCTATGCCGCTGCCAAGTACTCGTGTGAAATTACGATCATCCACTTTAAAAAAGGAAGTCCCCGTTCCGATATTCACGAGAATGAATCGGTCTACATTTTTTTGTTTTTGTTCCTTTAAAAGCAATCGTGTCCCTTCCTCAACTGCTTTGAATTCAGGGTACACTGCACAATGAGGAATCATTGATTTAATTTTCCCTGCCTTGCCGCCGGTTACATATATTTTTGCATGAGGTGAAGTGAGTTCGAGCCACTTTATCACAGAAAGTAATTCTTTACTGTCATAGGTTTTATAATGGTATCTCCCTTGCTCTTCGTACACAACTTTAGTAAGTGTTCCTCCTGCATCGATTCCAATAGCCTTCATTCTGCTTCTTCTTTCATTTTCTTTTTTGAAAATAAATAATGCAGAATATACCCATGGATCACCATGATGACCAGGAAAGCGATAAGATAATAAAATACGCCCATGATCCCCTTAGAAAAATCCTCTGTCAAAAGCCACCAGATGGACGCTAAAAGCAGGAAGAAAAATTGAAGCGCAACCCCTTCTAAAAACGGCTTCTTGTAACTGTTGAAATCCAATAGCCTCTTCCAGCTCCACCCGATTGCCACTGCAGCTGAGATTAATAATAATAATATATAAATACTCATTTTCATTATTATCACCTGCTTTTTTATATTCTTATTGTCTTAATCATATTAAACTTATTTGGAAATATAAAGTGTAAATAGAAGAGTCAGGTAAATTACACTGATTTTCCACAGGTGGTTATTATAATGAGTACATGATGAATACTGAAATTCCGTTCTCTATAACCCCGGATAAGAAGGAAATAAAGGTTTTGTAATGCGATATTGAGCCACTGATGCGGCTATCCACAGAAAGGAATCAGTCCTTCACTTTATCAAACCGGTAGGCGTTATAATGAGTAATACTTACCTTGACATTGATTTTTTCTAAAGAATCTTTACTAAGATAAAATGAATTCCCATCCTTGAGTGCCTTGTATTGACCAGCATTGAATCTGTAGTATTTCTCACCGACATTCAGTAGATCCACCTTCTTTTCAATCCCGATATCATAAACAGATTGAACTTCCTTTTTGATTGAATCCTCCAATGAACCTTTCACCTTTTCATAGGGTACATCCTTAACCTTTTCCAACAGCTCCGCTTCCACATTCACATTAAGTATAAATGAGGGTTTATTTGAGTCCTTGCTGTATTCCACTTTCAATTTTTGTGAGGATAATTTAAAGGTAGCGGCCAATTCATCTTCCAAATAAAGACCATAGTTGACTTGGTTCCTTTTATGGAGGAGCCAGTCAACCCATATAGCCTCCTTGGATGGAAGAGATCCCCTGTATGAGGAACTCTGAAACAGGCTGTAACCATTCAGCAAGAGTGAAGGATTGGGAGCATCAGTTTCCCATGCCTCATGATTGATTGTCAGTATTGGAATGGTGGCAGATCCCATCGGCTCATAATATTTTCTTAAGAATGACATTAGGCTGACTGGACCTATGTCATCCTGACTTGGTTCAATATGCTCTTCAGTCAACAAAACCGTATAAACAGGAGGATAACTAAATAAGCCTTTTGTGTGGAGGAGTTCCTTTATATTTTGATCGGTCGTGAATAATAAAAGGTTAGGTCTCAACGAACGGTTTCTCCCTACGTCCTCCAGCACTTCCTTGAATTTATATTCCATCACATTTTTGGATAACACGAGCGCTTTTGTATGCCCAAAGAACAATGGCGGCCTGGAAACCCTGTACAACTTACTTACTGCGAGATTCATCGTTTTACCAGTTGCCGTACCGACCAATGTAGGTACTATCTCCGCGGGCCTGGTTTCTTGTTTAGCAACATTAATAAAGTTCAAGCCTTGCAGATAAACTGTATATTCATCATGATCGGGATCATAGTCCATACCGATTGTCACGACATATGTCAGGTCCTGAATATTTTTAATCCCGGTACATCCTGACAAAAGAAGTAATAAAAATATGATACAGATTTTGATTGTCTTAGAAGTCACGATCCTTCATTTCCCTTCCTTTCAGAATCTGCCGGACTTGTCGATTTCGTTCGATCCTTATAAAATTGAAGTGGTAACTTTATATATGCCCGAAGCGTTTCCGTTAAACTAATAGGAGCGACAGAACCCAAGTATGGGACGCCAAATGAAGATTTTGTGGCTAAATATAGGATGGTGACCACAAAGGATAATATTACTCCAAACAAGCCGAATAACGTGCTTAAAAGTAACACGATAAACCTTAAGATTGTAAGCCCGTTCTTTAATGATTGGTTTACAAGTGTAAAAGATGAAATATACGTTATCGCCCCTACAACGAGCATAGTAGGGGAAGTTAACCCAGCTCGAATGGCAGCATCCCCGACAATGAGACCACCAAGTACCGAAACAGTCTGCCCGATGGCCCGGGGCAGCCGTACGCCAGCTTCATTAAAAAATTCAAACAAAAACAGCACAATGAACATTTCAACAGGGGCAGAAAGCGGCAAGCCAAATCTTGACATCGAAATCGTAGCGACAAGCAAATAAGGAATCTGTTCCAGGTTATAAGCAGAAAAAGCTACCCACATACCCGGTAGAAACCCAGATATAAGTAAGCCGCTCATCCTGATCACTCGTTCTATCGAGACGTAGAAATAATTGATGTTTGAATCTTCAGGCGATTTTGTTTGTAAAAGTAAATTGACAGGTGCAAACGACACAGTGGGACACCCGTCCACCATAATGGCAAACCTGCCTTGTTTTAAGCTTTCCACGATAAAGTCAGGTCTTCCGGTATAATCAAAGCCTGGAAATATCGAATAAGGTGAATCACCTATAAGCGACTCAAGCTCTTCATTGGAGACTAGTACGTCAATTTCAATTTTTTCCAGTCTTATGAAGTTCAACCAGTACCCTTTCATCAAGCACATCATCTAAATATAAGACTGCCACTTTAGTCTTACTTCTGCTGCCCAGAGTATATTTCTCGACACATAATGATGGTGAAAAAAGTCTTCTCCTCACTAAAGAGATATTTGTATTCAAATCCTCAACAAACCCGTCTTTCGGTCACCTGATTGATGTTTCCAGCGCCGATTCTTCCGGATCCCGCTTTGGAAGATTCCCAGCCTGAACACCAAAGATTACATCCTCTACAAAAAAGAGCACATAGCCTGTAAATAAGGATGATAAAATGTGTTCTTGATTCTGATCGGTAAGATTTTCAACTTGAAAATATGCCTGGAACTTTTGTATAACGGGTTTTTCTGTAAGTATATCGAGCCTGGGCAGAATGAATTTATCAAGGTATTGGGTGTCTATGAGGCTCTCAAAAAAAAACCAGTGTTACCTTTCCCTGTTCAAATCGATGTTCTTTAAAAAGTAAATCCTGACTTTTAGAAAATAAGGATTTTAAACCTTCCATCTTTTCTTTTGCTGTAAGCTTTTTACCTTTATCTTTTAAATCATGTTTCATACTAAACAACATCCTTTTTGTGTGGGCAGCATATTTTATTGAAACGGATTGTTGCTTTCCAGGAGTCAGCCTGCTACCTTTTCCCTTACCTTAACGTGAGCCATTAATGGAGAATGCCTTCACAATCAAAGCACTTACAATGATCTGAAACAGTAAAAAGACAACAGTGAAAGGAAGAAAAATTCATATAAAAAACGATAAAAATAGAATGTATCGATATCAACAAGCAGTAATAACACGAATACAACGTAGAGAGGCACTATAACCCTCAGTTTCATTCTGTCCTTGTTTTTTGAATTGGTAATCAAGAACCCAAATAAAAATATAAACAAACCGATTCTGATGACTGCCCCGGATAACCATTGATAAAGAGCGAAAAAGTCAAGATGAGTGATGAACTCCCCAATGCCCAGTATCCTCCACTGCTCATAAGCGGGATACCTCATTTTCGAAGCTTCCACATATCCGAACTCCATGATATAGGCAGTTAAAGGACCCATGATCAGCCCCAAGAAAATAAGCCTTAGAATAATTAGATGATGCATTTTTATTTTTCCTTTGCTGAAAGGCTGAAGCAGTATGATTATGTATATCTCCAATAATCCGCTCAGAACATAGATCATGCCTTTGTAAACAGGATAAAAGCCGTCGCTGAAAATAGGAAAAAGCAGACTCGGATCTTTCATGTTTGTATTGGTGAAGGCAATGAAAAAGCCAAAAATCATGACCAGCGGTAATAAAAAACCGCTTGCTATGGCCATATATTTTATCCCCGACCATGTAATCAAGAAACAAGTGAATGTCATAATGAGGACAATCAGTAATTTGGGGACATCAGCTAAAAAATATGCCCTTAACCATATTATTAAATCAACGAACGTGATATATGCGCTTGCCAGCAAAAATAAACAGACCGGCAGCCCGAATAGCCAAACGAATGCCTTGTGCCATTTTGACTTCAAGAGGTAAAAAAAACCTTCGGGGGGAGAATTTTTCAGTGTGTAGTAAATAAGAAACGTAGCTATTATTAAGACAGGATAGGAGATGATTACACTCATCCATCCGTCCCTGCCTGAAGCATGTAAAATACTCGGGATGATCATAACGTGGTTTAATAGTCCGGTAGAAAGGATTAATAATAAGGTTAGTTGTCTGGGAATCAGGACTGGCTGTAAGTTCTTCATTTCAAAGCTCCTCAAGTTTAACGTATTTCTATTTATTTCCTCTGATCGACGAAACTAACCTGTTAAAAAACAAAAAAGTCAGGGCTGCCCTGACTTTTTTAATGAATTACCATAATTTTTTAATGTGTTAGACCATGAACTGAAATTCTGTCCTGCTTCCATTTTGTGAGGATATGACCTCCAGGCGCGCATCGATTCTTTCTTTCAATTCAGGGACATGGGAAATCAATCCGACCAGACGGCCGCTGCTTTGGATATCCATCAAAGCTTCTATTGCATGGTCCAGTGCTTCAGGGTCGAGCGTTCCGAACCCTTCATCAATGAACATCGTTTCAAGGGATACGCCGCCTGCATATTGCTGGACGACATCTGCAAGGCCAAGCGCCAATGCCAGGGACGCTTTAAAGCTCTCTCCGCCTGATAGCGTTTTGACATGCCGCTCCTGCCCTGTGTATTGATCAAATATGAGAAGCTCCAATCCGCTTTGTATATTCCCTTTACTTCGGTCTGTCTTCCTGATCAGATTATACCTGCCGGCTGTCATTTTGATTAATCGTTCATTGGCAACACTTAAGATATCTTCAAGGAACGAAGCCAATACATACCTCTCGAATGTAAGGCGGTTTGCGTTTTGTCCGCGCGCAATATCTGCTAGGTGTCCGACCGTTTGATAAGCCTCCTCAAGCTCCTTAATATCTTCATTGATCTCAACCACACGGGTAAGTATATTTTTATTTTCCTGCGTTTGTGAAATCATACGGTTAAGCTCTTCGTTGATTTCCTTCAGCTCTGTAGAAACAGCTTTCAATGAATCTTCAATAATGTGTATCTCAGGCTTCTCCTTATATTCAAGCTGCTTGCTGACATCAGATAGCCGATCTTTGACAGATCGTAAATCTTCACCATATTTCTTTACTTTATCTTCAAGTGCAGCAATCTCTTCGTCCGACTTTTTTGCTTCGTGAAAGGCCCGGTAGTGCGGAAATCCTTCCTGTGTCAATAAAGAAAGAAAAGCTTCCCTCTCCTGCTTCATGTCGGCATCCGCCTTCTCGACTTGAGCCTTCTTATCATTTATCTGTGAGTCTTTTACACTATGCTCGTTTTCACATGCAAAAAATTGTGATTGAGCCTTCTCGAAATCACCCTTCATTTTCACCAATGAATCTTTTGTCTTTTTTAACACAAAATCAAAGTCTTTTCTTGAATTCAGTTCTGAAGGGATTGTCTCTTTTACCTTTTCAAAAGCCGTTTTCTTTTTCAAGAGACTCATTTGAAGTTCTTGATGCTTGGCCTCATGAACCTTACTGGCTTCTTCAAGTTCAGCAAGTTTCTCCCTGCCCTTCTTGACTTGCACTCTCATCTCCTTAAGATATTCCGCTTCTTTTTTCTTTTCAAGAATTTCACCTTTCAGGTGTTCTACACTTAATTGGGCCTCTTCAGTGACTTCCATATAATTTTCAATCGAAAGGTTGTCTGCATTCTTCACTGCCCTTTTAATGAGTAAATGAATCTGCTCTTCAGTTCCTTGGATTTTCGTTTCTTCCTGGGCGAGAGCAAGACTGATTTGTTTTTCTTCTGACTGAAGTGATTGAAGTGTCTCCTTCGCACTGTTCATATCTTCTTCTGAAGGAAGTTGGTGTTCATCTCTGGCAGGAGCAGGGTGATCCAGCGACCCACAGACAGGGCAAGGTGACCCATCCTTTAGATCACGGGCCAGGATGGCAGATTGTGCCGCACGCCACGTGCTGTCCAGATAAGCGACAGATTCAGACGCGTCTTTTACCCGTACACCGATGTTGCTGTACTGCTCATTCAATTGTTTGCATTTTGTCTTGAAATGATCAAGACGGGAAGATAACGTTTGGATTTCCTTAAGTGCTTCTACTAAAGACTCTTTCTCCTGAAGCGATTTTTCAGATTGAAACAACAAATGTTGAATGTCTTCAAGCTTCTCAAGACGACTTTCTCTTTCCTTGATTCCATTTCTTAAAAAAGTGATCTGTTCAGATTGTTTGTTGATCAATTGCTCCTGCTTTGCAGTTTTCTCCTCGAGCTCATTCAATTCCGATTGTAACGAATCGAGCGAATAAACATCTTCTTGGATACTTTCCAGGTGATTGACCTTTTTAACCAAATCATCTCTTAGGGATTCTTTACCTGCCTCCTCTTTATATTGTTTCTTAGCCGACTCAAGCTTCCCGGATACTATTTCTTTTTCTTTTACCAATTGCTGAAGTTCATGCTTTAAGTCTTTAAAGATTTGATTCAGTTTATGACAGTATTCATCCTGTTTCATTAACCTGGCTGCCTTATGAGCAAGAGTGATTTCTTGAGTGATACCTTCCATCTCAGTCTTTTTCTGCTCCAAACTATTCAATTCAGCTGCTAAATTCCCCTGCAATTCAAATAGCTGTAACAGGGTATTCGCTTCCGCCAGCTGCTTATTGATGTTATCTCTTCTGTTTTGGACAGATTGATACGAATTTTGCTCTTCGGCCAACTTCTGTTCCATTTTTTCTATATGAGCCGGCAGGATCCCTACTATCTTGCTGTCATTGATCTGTTCTTCTTGTAATAAAACCTTTAATTCTTCATTTTCATCAGTATATATCTTCAGTAATTCCCTTGTGCGTGTCTCAACTGATGCTTCCACCGTCTTTCTTAAATCATCGGCTTCTGCCTTCAACCCTTCCTGAATCACTTTATAAAGTTGTGTATGGAATAACCTCTGAAGGATGACTTCTTTATCTTTACTATCGGAGGTTAATAGTTTGCGAAATTCCCCTTGAGGTATCATGAGAATCTGTCGGAACTGATTGGCATCCAATTGAATAAGCGATTTTATCTTCTCATCGACATCCCTGACATTAGCAGCAAGCAGCTTCTCTGTACCGTCTTTTTCATACGTGAATAATTCCGCTCTTGCATTGATAGTGGTAAACCCGTTTCCCCTGGCTTTCTTTTTGTCCTGCTGTGGCGACCTCCAGATCCGGTACGTCTTCCCCCTTAGACTGAATAAAAGCTCCACTTCTGTGACGTCTTCATCTTTGGCGAATTGACTTCTCATTTCAGTCGGAGTACGGTCTTCACCACTTGCCTTGCCATAAATCGCATAGGAGATACCGTCAAAAATAGTCGTCTTGCCCGATCCCGTTTTACCTGAAATCACAAACATTGTACGGTTGTCCAATTGACGGAAGTCAATTTCTTCCCTTTCGGCATATGGTCCGAATGCCTGCAATGTCAATTTAAGGGGTTTCATCCTTCCAACACCTCCTGTCTTGCTTTTTCGATGATCTTCTCTAAAACATCTTCCTTGGATTGAGAAAAGTCTCCGGTCGTCATGTCCGAATAAAATTCTTTAAACAATTCAAGTTCGGACTTCTTTTTATCTTCAATCACTTTGAAACTGTTTTTCTTCTTTGCATCCGTCAACTCCAATTTCCGTTCAAGATGCAATACATTCGGGTATACCTGTCGCAGCTTATTTATAGGGTCGATCAGGGTTCCTTCATCATGCAGTGTGACCTTTAAATAATCATCCACTTTCTGAGATTGATAGAAGGCTGGATCAAGCAGTTCTTCCAAGTGCCCTTGCAGCTCTCTCATATCCTGCTTGGGACGTAAGGTACGTTCACTGAGCTCAAACGAACCGTCTTCCTTCATCTCGACAATCGTCACTGACTTCCGTTGCCTAGATTCCGAGAATGAGTATTTCAGAAGAGACCCTGAATAGCGGATCGTATCATGTTTAATTGCATCAGGGCTGTGCAGATGGCCCAATGCAGTGTAGTGAAACGGCTCGAACAAGTCACTGCCGACACACCCCGATCCCCCTACTGACAGGGTTCTTTCTGAATCAGTTGTTTTGCCGCCTAGGACAAAAGCATGTCCCACGAACACATGGGGTTCCTCATGGGTCATACCCTCCTGTATCCTGTTAACAATCGCTTTCATCGCATCATGATGGGAATGAATCGAATCATCTTCTAAAAGTTGACGCACCGTACCCGGTTCTGCGTAAGGAACACAATGAAAATTCACCCCGCCCACATTAATTGGTGTAAAATCTGTAAGTTTTCCCTTCAAGTAAAAGTGGCTGTGCTTATACCACGAGGAGCCGAACGATAGACGTTCAGCGCTGTCATGATTACCTGAAACAGCGACAATAGGTGTGTTCAATTCTACATTGATTCTGTATAGAACCTCATCCAGCAGTTCCACCGCTTCAGTCGGCGGTACGGAACGGTCGTATAAATCACCTGCAATTACGACTGCATCGGGTTTTTCTTCCTCTACCAATTCAATGAATTGCTCTAATATGTATCTCTGCTCTTCCGTCATGTATATACCGTGAACCAGTTTCCCTAAATGCCAGTCGGCCGTATGGATAAATTTCAACGCACAATCTCCTCTCATTACCTGTATCTCTACCCTGAATTATATCAAACTCTCATGACGCGGGGAAAAGGAATTGTTACCAAGACAGAACGTTCGTTCTCATTATATATCAAAATACTATATTTTTCCACTTGCCAAAAAAAAGAGACCATGGGGCCTCTCTTTCCTATTCTTTCATTCTTTGAGGAAGGGTCTGAATGGATGACACCACTGCATCCAGCTTCGTTTCTATGCGATATAGCAGATACATCGTCACCACTATTGGAAATCCGACCTCAGAAATAAAAGGAATAATAGACTCCATGTACCTAACCTCCTTTCAACTCTTATATAGGGGTATTCAACTATTAAGGACACCTTGTTCATGAAATAAAAAAACGAACCCTTCTTTTAAAGGATTCGTTTTACGTTTTACATCATAGTCAATGTGAATTAACCGTTTAAGTCGTTCACTAAGCTGGAGCTGACTAATCCAGCTTTTTCAAGGATTGCTTTAATCTGATTTTCAGCTTCGATCATCTTTTCGTCAGCTGCTGTAAGATCCGCTTCTCCCTCTTTTTTCAGAGCCTCAGATTTCAGCGTATAAGACTCTGCCAAAGTTGCTTTGAACTCTTCTATGTCTTTTTTATACTCATCAAGACCTGATGGGATTTCTGTATTTTCAACTGCCTTAGCAGATTCTTCAGCAGAAACCGCAGCTGCCTCTTCTAACTTTGCAAGCTCGTCACCCGTTGGAGGCGTTTCCCCGCCAACTGCAGCCTCGTAGCCATTCAAGTCAATATCTGTACCATTTACTGTGCTAGTCAAATTTAGATAAAAATCCATTAATTCTCCAGCTGCGTCTGTACTTTCCTGACTTGTTTCAGAAGATTCCTCTTTTTTTCCTTCTTCTGTACCAGTGTCAGAACAACCAACCAAGAATAAAGATAACCCTAAACCTAAAAACCATAACTTTTTCATAATGCATATCCCCTTTCTGTCTCTCTAGCATGAATTGTGTTGGAGATAAAGCTAAGTAATCGCTTTCTTCTTCCAAATATTAGCCGGCAAAATGTATCTTATCACGGGGATGAACCGTTGGTAAAGAAATAGTTTTTACTTTCACCAAAGTTCTAATTTTACAAATATTTGAAATATACAACCAATTGATGCTGCTTATCTATTTTAATTAAATCTTCTGATTCAATAAGTTATCTGCTGATGTATAGGTATATTCGTTGAACAGAAGCCAGGAAAATGATATAACTGATTTAGAATAAAAACCCGGGGCTGATTGTTGAGCTGGTGCTTGCCTAGGTCTTCAAAACCTCCTGGGAGGCGCGTGCCGTCTCCGCTGGGTTCGATTCCCAGGCAGTCCCGCCATTCTTACCACCCTGCATTTCCCCAAATTTCCTCACTCCCAAAAAAAGAAGCTTCAGGAGGATAACCTAAAACTTCTTCACCAATCATGCATTATGTAGTTGTTCCCTTTTTTTCCTTTCTTGCTGCTGGACAGCGTCGAATCGTATTGAAAATGTCGTTCCTTCACCCTGTTCACTTTGGACGTTAATATCAGCAGAATGATCCCTTAATATGCGCAAACAGATTGTCAGGCCAAGACCTGTCCCCTTGGTTTTAGTGGTAAAGAACGGTTCTCCCAGCTTATCGAGGACTTGTTTCTTCATGCCTATCCCTTCATCTTTAAAGGTAATTTCCACTTTATTGTATTGGTTTAACCCAGCCTGGATCATTATGTTGCCTCCATGGGGCATTGCTTCTATGGCATTCTTTACGAGGTTGATAAAAACCTGTTTAAGCTGATTTTCGTCTCCTTTTATGTATAACTCCTGCTTCTGAAAAGCGGTTTGTATTTCTATGTTGTAAAGAATTGCATTCGTATTGAGCAGTCTTGCCACATGGTCGAGTGTTTCAACGATATTAATACGTTTATAAGTAACGGACTGAGGCTTCGCAACGATCAACAATTCACTGAGTACCAGCTCAATTCTTTTAATTTCAGAAAACACGATTTCGAGATACTCCCTCGTCTTTTCATCCGCATCATCCCTTAATAGCTGGAGAAAACCATTTATGGATGTTAGGGGATTTCTCACTTCATGGGCAATGCCTGCTGCTAATTGTCCTGCAACTGAAAGTTTCTGTGATTCTATGGCAAGGGTTTCATTCATTTCCAGCAGTTCTTCTTCATTATGTATTCTTTCGGTTATATCGGATATCGTTCCGACTGTACCAGCCAGTTCACCTTTTTCATTATAATTCAGTTTGATGTTTACTTCTCCCCATCGAAACTGCCCATTCCTCATCTGAAAGGAAAAATCCATCTTTGTTTTTTCTTTTTTCTCGCTGATGGTCTTTCTCAACAGACGCAGAAATTCATGTCGTTCATGAAATGAAATAAAGTGAAGAGCATTTTTATGTAAGCTTTCTTTCAGGCTGTAACCCGTTAAGTCTTCCCACGATTGATTCAGGAATTGAAATTCTCCTTCTAAATTTGTGTGAAACACCACTTCTGAAATATTTTGCAGGACGAGCTGCAGCTCTTCGTTCAACCTCTTAATTTTTTCTTCACTCTTATTAAGCGCTGTTACGATTTCATTGCTTTCATCGTAATTTTTACCAGTATAATATCCGATAAATAATATAAGCGTCGCGAAAAGTAAATCAACTTGCAAATTGAAAGAATAGTGAAGAACAAAATAGTAGATGAAATCCCAAATAATGATCAATAAAGCTCCTGCTGAAACAAACAAGATTCTTCCTTTATACTTTATCATTTGACTTCCCCGTCCTTCCAAAACCCGCTAGAAATAGATGACTATCGAAAAAGATAGAATTTTCACGATATTTGTTATTTCTTAGTATATCATTTCTTATTAAGAACAGTATAGGCATCTTTTAGATTTATGACGATATTCTTGTCACATCCTTTTGCGTTGTCTATAATGAAAGACGATACATATGCTTTTATTGAGACACTAAGCTTATTTTCTATTTAACTGTTAATAGAAATGTTTTGGATTTTTTGCAGAACAGAAGGAAAAATGGCTGACTTCCGCCATTTCAATAGTTTTCGACGAAAGTGCATAGAATAATGAGGTGAAAGCATGCAGCTAGACGGATGGTTTTTATACTTTATCCTTTTTTGGGTGGTTTTCTTAACGGCTTCCTTTGCCATAGGCGGCTTCTTTATGTTTCGAAAATTTTTAAAGAGATTTCCTAAAGAAGATGGAAAGTCAGATATGGACTGGGAAGAATATTATGTTAATGAAACGATTCATTTATGGGGCGATCAGGAAAAGAAAATGTTAAATGAATTAGTCACTCCTGTTCCTGATTTATTCAGAGACGTGGCTAAACATAAAATCGCCGGAAAAATCGGGGAATTGGCTATCAGGGAGAAAGCTCCTTCCATTTCACAGGAACTGGTGATCAGAGGCTACATCATGGCCACGCCTAAACGAGATCATAAATTCCTGCGAAAGAAATTAGATGATATGAAGATTGACGTCACTCCTTATGAAAATTTATTTTAAACGATAGAAAAGGAATGAAACGTGTGGGTTCTATTCTCGTAATTCCAATTGTTCTCTACATTATATTTACAGTGGCGGCTGTTTTTCTTTTTAGAAAATGGAAAAAAGCAAACCGCAGGTAAACGATTTGAGTCGTTTACCTTTTTTGTATACTTTTGTACTGCCAAATTTTTTATTGTGTGGATGTGCGAGGCGCCTCTGAGCAAGCCGCCTCCGCTTTAGTTTTAATCTATAGGGTCTGCGGCTTTTCCGTATTTGATTACGTCGTAGATGGCCAGTCCATCGCTTGGCTTTCCATCTCCGTTCCGGTAAGGGAATAGTGAAAAAAAGATAAAATATACAGAAAAATAAACAAATTGATAGAAAAAGATATGAACCGGAAAAACACCTTGATAGATGAGAAAATTAATCATTAAGATGACTATAAGATTAAATAGGCTGCCGGATAAATAGATCAGCACATGCGACCACACTTTATTGTATTTCAATTCAGTGTATTGACACCAACCTTCCATAAAATACATCCTATTGACTTCAAGGGGCCCTATATTAAATAACTTTTTCCCGGTACCGATTGCAAATTTTATCTTTGCTCCAAATATTCTGGCCACTAATACATGACCTGCTTCATGTACAATTGTCACAAGCGGCAATGTTAAGAAAAATGCCAAGAAAAACGTCCAGATATCATGTAAAGTGAACAACGTGAAAACCCCTTTTGTATGTATGTTTCTCTCCCTCTTCCCCTGAAGTAAATACCTTACTCACAATTTCGTGTTTTGTAAGAAAAACGTAACACGGAATTTACCATTTCAAGGTGTAACACCATAAATCATTTAGAACAATAAAAAAACGGGACAAAATGAAATCATTTTGTCTCGTTTTTTTATCATTCAAATGGAGTTGGTCGTAAGGTCGCTATTTTCCTGATAGAGTTTTCGATATTGAACATACATGGCAATACGCCAAGGAACAATCATCCCAAATGCAAGAATCCAGAACATCCCGCTAAGTGCCCCATAATCGATTGTGGTACTGAGAATCGATTTGGCGACTATCCGGATGATTAGAAGACCAATCAATATAAACGCAAATGCTTTGGATCTTTTTAAATAGATATCATTATCCCGTTTTTCAAATTTAGACGTTTTTATCAGGAGAATGGAAAACAACATTCCCACAGCGAGTGCTTCAAAAAGTTCCGCCATCGTCACGCGAAAAAAAGGAAAAACAAACATTAAAGCGCCTGTACTCATAAATATCGGCGGTAAAATAATTTTTTTACCGCTTACCGGCTTTTTCTGTGCCTTCATTCGAATAAATAAAACAAAAAATCCCATACATATTGCTGCGATGGATGAAGCAATCATCATAAACAATCATCCTTTAACTCTCTACTTATTTACTTTTATATTATAGCTTATTTCACTTGAAAACGAAAACATCAAAAAGAGAGGTTAAAATAACCTCCCTCCACATTTATAAACCTAAAACCCTCTTTATTGCATCAACGACCCTTACCTCATCAAAAGGTTTTACGATGAAGTCCTTGGCGCCGCTTTCTATTGCTTCCACTACGATTCTTTGCTGCCCCATGGCCGAGCACATAATGATCTTCGCTTTCGGATACTTTGTCAGGATTTCCTTCACTGCTTCTATCCCGTCCATCTCTGGCATCGTAATATCCATTGTTACCAGGTCTGGCTGAAGTTCATCATATTTCAGTACAGCTTCCACTCCATTTTCCGCTTCCCCTACTACAGTGTGTCCACTGGATGTCAGCATATTCCCAAGTGTCATTCTCATAAACTTAGCATCATCCACTACCAGTATAGTTGCCAAAGGTGTTCCTCCTCGCAAAAGCCTTCGCTGCATCCATCTCGTCATACTATAGTCCTAGTTATATCCTTACTATATCATTATTCAGAAGAATGTTCCAATGTAAATACTCTCAAGAGATGTTTAGAATCCTGTGAAGCCCCCGAATATGGAAGTGAAATATGAAAGAATGACAGTCATCCAATCAAAGAAAAGCATGATTCCGACTGCAATCATAATATAACCGCCGATTTTAACGATTTTTGCACTGTTTTTTCTGATCCACTGCATTCTGCCGATGAAGAAAGAAAGAATGAGAAACGGAATGGCGAATCCAAGCACATAAGCTGTCATATATAATACACCCGAACCCGGATTTGTTGCTGCGAGTGCCAGGACCGAGGCAAGAATAGGACCGGTACACGGTGTCCACCCTGCTGCAAATGCCATCCCGATCAATACGGAACCAATAAACCCCGACGGTCTGTTCTTGAACTCAATCTTACGTTCTTTCATCAGCATTTCCGGGGTAAATACACCTAAGACAACCAATCCGAACACAACAATGAAAATTGCGCCGAGCTGGCGGATCAAATCTTTATAGTCCAGGAAGAATTCTCCAATGAATGATGTACCGAATCCGATCGCGATGAAAATGACTGAAAAGCCCAAGAGAAAGAATATTGTATGTATAAGGCTTCTTCTTTGCAGCATGGCATTGTCCGTTTTTAGTTCACTGACACTCATCCCTGTTATATAAGACAGGAAGGCCGGATACAAAGGCAGGCAGCATGGGGAAATAAAACTTAAAAACCCCGCACCGAAAGCCAGAAATAAATTGATATCTGCCATCATGACAACTCCTGTTTTTGATAATATATCTCTATTCTATCAAATAATCGCTTATACTATGAGAATCTATTCTGTGAACGATTTGTGACCATTTAATTACAAATTGATTCACCTCTTTCCAATCATGTTTCAGCGTCTTTAAATATATATTTTAGCTTTGAAAATTTATCCCTTTTTCGTTATACTAATAAAAAAGTTACAGTTATTACTAGTTTTGTATTCCTAATGTAAGGAAATACAAAAGAAAGGAAACAGCCGTGTCTAAACAAGAGCTTCTGGAACGTATAGAGAAAAAGCGTGCTCAATTAATTGAAATAGTTGCCGAAAATGGACTATCGTCACCTCAGGCCATTCAATACAGTCAAGAATTGGATTTACTATTGAACAGTTACAATACAACTTACATAAAGAAATATTCGACTCAAGTAAGCTGAATAATCGGAAAAGCATACTTCTATTCATATAATGAAAAGCAGACCTGCAGCAGGTCTGCTTCTTAATTTCATGAAATCCCTTTTGAAACCACATCTTCCATTCCTTCTACAAGTCCATTTTGTAATAAAAACATCTTGTGATAGATCCCTTTCTTCATAAGAAGTTCCTGATGTGTTCCTCTTTCCGCTACCTCACCTTGGTGCAGTACCAGGATGAGATCTGCATCCTGTATCGTTGACAAGCGGTGGGCGATGGCGATGGTAGTTCTGCCCTTCCTCATCTTAGATAGCGCGGTCTGGATCGCTTCCTCTGTCTCCGTATCGATATTGGCCGTCGCTTCATCGAGGATCAATATCTTTGGTTGTGCTGCAATCGTTCTGGCAAAAGCAATCAGCTGCCTCTGTCCGCTAGATAACGTGGCACCTCTCTCTACTACTTTGCTGGAATAACCATTTTCGAGCTTCTCAATAAATACGTTTGCCTGCACAAACCTGGCTGCTTCTAAAATTTCTTCATCGGTCATGGCTTCATTATGAAGTTTTATATTATCCCTGATTGTGCCATAGAAGAGAAAAGGATCTTGAAGCACAAGTCCCATCTTTTCCCTCAGTTCATTCATTGGATAGGATTTAATGGATCTTCCATCTATTAATATATCCCCGGAAGAGTAGTCGTAAAATCTCATCAGGAGATTAATAATTGAACTCTTCCCGCTCCCTGTATGACCAACGAGTGCCACGGTCTCACCGGGATTGGCAGTAAAGGTGATATTTTTGAGCACCTCTTTTTGTCCATCATATGAGAAAGTAACATCTTTAAATGCTATTTGCCCCTCTTCAATTTCATGGGAAACGCCATTCTCTGATGATTGAGAAGGGGATACTTCTTCCTCATCCAATAATGTAAAAACCCTCGAAGAGGCAACGATTGCCTGCTGAAACAAGGATAACCGCATCATAATTTGATTGACTGGTTCAAAAAAACGGTCAAGATAGTTGACAAATGCATACAGTACGCCTATTTCAATTGGCTGATTAAATGAGGTAATACCAAAAAAACTAAGCACTACAATCAATGCTGCGACATACACAAGATCTATTGCGGGTCTTAAAAGGAGTCCATCCACTTTAATATTTTTCATGCCCGCCAAGTAGTGCTTCTCATTGATATCACCAAACTCTTCACGCATCCTCTGTTCCTGCCTGAAGACTTGTATGATTGACATCCCCTGTAAAGACTCACTTAATTTTGCGTTTAGTTGGCTCAATCTTTCTCTCATATCTTGATAGAATATAGAGCTGTATTTTCGGTAAAGAACCATGATATAGAGAATGAGGGGTAGTATGAATAAACAAAATAGTGCGAGCTTCGCATTAAGAGCGAACATTGCGATAAAGATTCCCGTGAGTAAAAATGCTCCTTGAATGAAAGAGACCATTACACTTACGAACATATCTTTGATCGCTTCAGTATCATTTGTCACGCGTGATACGATACTGCCCGCAGGAGTTTTATCAAAATATTTCATACCAAGACTTTGAACCTTTGTAAAGACATCTACCCGAAGCTGCTGAATGATGTTTAATGCAATTTCCTGGAACTTTAATAGTTGGAAGTAAGAAATGAGAACATTTCCTATTTGAATCACTACATATGCCGATCCGAGAGCGATAAGCGGTCCATAAGGAAATTCTCTCGGTGTCAAGTAATCATCGATGAAGACTTTAATGATGATCGGACCGAGCACATCCCCGATGGTCGTAAATAATAATAGTAAAAAAGCCGTAAAGATTTTCTTTTTATGAGGCTTTGTATATCTCATCAGACGAAAGAAAATTTCACGCTGTCTGGCTGTTGTAATTGCTGGACCCTTTTCCATTCGCCTTACCCCCCATGCTCTACCAGTTCTTCTAACTGCTGTCTAAGATACATTTCTCTGTATTTACCTTTATGACCCATCAACTCTTCATGAGTCCCCCGTTCAACAATTCTTCCGCCATCGAATACGACAATGAGATCTGCATGCTGAATTGCGCTAAGTCTATGAGCAGTGATGATGGTCGTTTTACCAGCTCTATTTTCCCTTAAAGAGGACAAGATGGCTTCTTCAGTTTTTGCATCCACCGCTGAGAGTGAATCATCAAGGAGCAAAACTTCAGGGTCCATAAGGAGTGCCCTGGCGATTGAAATACGCTGTTTCTGTCCTCCTGATAATGAAACACCCCTTTCACCTACTACGGTTTCGTAGCCGTGAGTGAAATCCATGATATCTTCGTGAATTTGTGCAAGCTTTGCAGCTTCTTCCACATGACGGCGCTCAATGAGCGGGTTTGTAAATGCTATGTTTTCAAAAATGGTTGACGAAAACAAGAAATGGTCCTGCGGGACGTAACCAATCGCTTCCCTCAATTTTGAAAGTTTATACTCTTTTATTGAAAGGTCACCAAAAAGTATTTCTCCTTGATACCCTTCAAATTCCCTTAATAACATCCGTAAAATAGTGGTTTTACCGGCACCCGTTTTTCCGACAATACCGATCGTGCTGCCCTTTTCGACTTTGAAATGAATATTTTTTAATGCAATTTTTTCTTCATCGGGATAAGAAAAAGAATCCACCTGATACTCAATATCTCCTGAAGGACATTGCTCCAGTGCATTTTCTTTATCTTTAATTTCAATCTCTTCGCTTAACAGACCCGATACCCGGTCATAGGAAGCCCTCCCCCTTTCCACGATATTAAAGAGCCAGCCGAAAGCAAGCATAGGCCATATCAATAATCCCAAATAGGTGGTAAAAGAAATCAATTCACCGATCGTCAACTCTCCACCAACGACCATACGGGACCCAAAAACAATGGATAGGAAAAATGAGATTCCTACAATAATGGATATGGTCGGATCGAATAACGAGTCAACTTTTGCAACCGCCACATTTTTCTTTACCACATCTCTTGATTGTTCTTTAAATGACTCGATATCTTCTTTTTCCTGCCCAAACGTTTTGATCACCTTTATTCCCGAGACACTTTCCTGGGTCTTATCATTTAAAGCCGAAAACGCTTCCTGCGCTTTATGAAAACGTTTATGCAGAAGTGTACCGTAGTAATTGGTCAACAGCGCCATAAACGGCATGGGGATGAGTGCAATCAGGGTCAGCTTCCAACTGATTGTGAATGCCATGGCAATGATGACAAACCCGCCCGTGGCAAGTGAATCGACAAGTGTCAGGACACCGGACCCGGCCGTCTGCTGAATTGCCTGTAAATCATTCGTAGCATGAGCCATAAGATCGCCGACCCTTCTCTTTTGATAAAAAGATGGGGACATCTTCGTGAAATGGTGATACAGGCGATTTCTCAGTAATCGGGAAAGCTTTGTGGCTGATCCGAATATCATGATACGCCATACGAAACGAAGACCATACATAGAAAGGGCTGTTACAGCGAGAATGATCACCCATTTCATCAGCTGAGCGGAAGTAAGGTTATTATTTTTAACACTATCCACCACAATTCCGACAATTTTAGGTGGGATCAACTGTAGTAATGCTACGAACAAGAGTATGACCGTCCCCGTTATATACGATCTTTTCTCTTGTATAAAGAACCACTTTAAATCTAAAAAGACCTTCATAATAAATCCTCCGCAGATATAATAAATGACTCTTTATTTTACCAAATTTTCTAAATTTGAGAAATCTTTATTTTTATCGGAATCCGATCAATACTGTCAATTAAAAAAGCAGCCTTTAGACATAGGCTGCTCATTTCGTAGTATTCCTGTTATTCATGAATTTCAACAAATGGTTCTTGATCGACTTCTTTCACAATTGTTGCTTTAAGCCCTTTGGGAGTCTTCACATAGAGATATACGGGCATATGAGGGAAATAGTCGACAATTTCAGGTCCAATTGCCTGTGCGAATCCTACAAGCTCGGTTTCTTTGACCATACCCGTATGGACATCGATGACCAGTTGGTTTAAATTATCTTTTTTGTACAGTGCTTTTCCCACAAATTCAATATCCTGGTGAGAGAAATATTTAGAGACGTAATCTTCTAAATCCCTTATGCGGTTCTGGAGATCACGGTCTTTTTCTTCTCCTTCCTTACTTGGAAAGTAATAGTACTTCTCTTTGATGTCTTCCCATTTTTTTATCGTTTTGTCATTATCGTCGACAAAACTGCTCGTGAAATAAGTACCGGGGACGACACTGTTGATTGGCTGTAATTTATAGATCGAAACAAAAATCGGTACATTTTTTAATTCTTTCATGGAACGAATTCTGCTGACGACTTTCTGGGCGGCTTCCTTGCCGTATTCTTCCAACACCTTATCATCAATGACCTTTTCATCAAAATGCATTAATCCCTTGGAATCTTTTACACGTATGTAATCAATTTTATTCATCGCAAATCCTAATGAAATCCCTTGTATTTTCCCTTTTGAGTCAACGTAATTCTGTTCGTGAATATAGGCAAGATACATAGGGTCTTTCTTTTCACGTTCAATCCTCTCTTCCCAGCCCATTCCTTCTGTAATCTTAATGGACGGATTGAGCCCTTCCTCATTTTCCTTCGATTCCCTGCCTAACCAGGAATTGATATTATTCAAATACTGTCCCTCTTGATAAACATAATCTTCCGGGGAAAAATGATCTGTTGATAAAGACATTAGTCCCGTCTCGATTTCATCCATGTCACTTCGGTTGTTTATCATCATAGTGATTAAACCCCTGTTAATGGATTTCTTATCTCTATTGATTTTATAGGTAAGATATTCACGGGTATCACTCGCCGCGCTATCTTGTACTTCAAGTGTTTCTTCATCTATCACTTCTTGAGTCTTATTATTATTACAACCCGACAATAACACCAAAAATGAAAGTGAAGCCATCATCCATTTTTTCATATGTCTCCCTCCGCACCTTATTCTATCATAAATTCTTTTTTATACTGAACAATAAAGACGAAGTTTTTTCGTCATGTTTGTTACATTTTCATATCAGCTTCATCCATTTCAAAGCTATTAGAGAGGGGCGCATAAATAGAAAAAGCACTCAACGATTGTGAGTGCTCAACCCTATTACTTCATATTTTTGTTCATTGCATTCATCATTTGATTGATTTTCTTCTGTGACGGTTTCTGTCCCATCTGCATCATCATCATGCGAAGCATTTGTTCGTTAATAGGTGGATTTTTCTTTAAGTAGCTCATCATGTATTTACGAGCAATGAAAAATCCTAGTGCAATTCCGGCAAGTAATGCTAGAACTCCAACTAGAATAAGTAGCCAAGTCGTTGACATGTTCTTACTTCCTCCTTCTTGTTGTCCTTATAAAAGTGTACTAAACCAAGGAACATTATACAATATTTCTGTCATAATTTCTTATTAATATATAAATTTTCTTTGTTTTATAGGTTTCAACCAGCCGTACCGTTCGTTTTTCAAATCAATAGCCAGTAATTGCCCCATATTCCTTCTTAAGATTTCAAAAAATATATACTCGCAGTCATGGGGACCCCATGATTCTATCGTCATGCATTTTTCGTTCAGAATAAGGGTTGCTCCCGAATCTTTTCGTTCAATCTGCGCAGTTGTGTCTATCCACTTTGAACCTTCAACCTTTACCAGTTCATGCTGCAGGATTCTTTGAGTAGGAAGGTAAGGTATGGGTTTAGTGATGAAGTCTACTTGTTTAGCGATGATTTGATTCAGTTCTCCTTTGCTTGCTTCCCATTCTGAAAAAAGCCCAAAGAACATTCTTTCACGTCCATAGTAGTGGTTGGCAAATGGTTCTTCAATCCAATAGATTTGATAACTTCTCACCTTATATTCCCCCCTACATTTCCTTCTATCTAGTATAAAGGAAGATAGAATACGACCATGTCAGAAATTGTAGAGAAATTGCACTAGTTTTGTCGAAGTTTCTTTTATCCAATTGGTTTTTTCAAAACAATCATATCAAGTGCCCTTATACCATTTTCTACGATCGGCCGGGGATATTGAAGGAAGAAGTCATGTTTGATCTCATTTATCCTATATCCGCATTTTTGATAAAAAGCGAGGTTTTCAATACTGCTATTTGCCGTGCCGACGCTCAAGGTAACAATTCCATCTTTTGATAGGCTTTCTTCTAAAAGTTTCATTGCTTCTTTACCAAAACCTTTACCCTGCTCTGTGCACAACAGGCCCATATTTTTTATTTCAGCAGAGTTACCGGAGCTGTGAAGAACATGAATGATGCCGATTCTTTGCTCTTCTTTCCAAATAGTATAGATATCTCCTTCATGTAAATAGTGCATGACCATCTCTTCTGCCTCATCACCTATCAGAAGAAGTGGAATAAACTCTGTACGTTTGTTACTACTTTCTCTTTTTAAATGCATTTGCGAACAGCTCCCAGCTAACCTTCCATACAGCTGGAATGAACAGTCATAAAAGTGACTGTGCACTCCATTGCGTATTGAGGTATACAAGATCAATCAAAAAGGCCAACTCCCATCAGAAGTCGATTCCTAAGGAGTTAGCCTGTTTGTTTATCAAAACTTATTGAAGCAATGCTTTGATTCTTGATACAACATTATCTGCTGTAAATCCGTATTCCTCAAGCACTTTATCTCCAGGAGCAGAGGCGCCATATCCATTGATGGCAAGAATGTCTCCATCTGCACCCACATAACGGTCCCATCCAAGAGGTGATCCCATTTCAATGGCAAGACGTTTCGTTACAGCCTTAGGCAGGATGGAATCTCTATATTCCTTGGATTGCTTTTCAAAACGATCCCAAGAAGGCATGCTTACAACAGAAACACTGATGCCATCTTTCTCTAACGCATTCTGTGCCTCTACAGCCAAGCTGACTTCCGACCCTGTAGCAAGCAATAACGCATCCGGCTGTTCTTTCCCTGCCGGTGAAACAACATACGCGCCTTTATCTACTCCGTTATATGCTTTATCTGCAGTTCCTTTTAATGTAGGAAGGTTTTGACGGGATAACACAAGCAATGTCGGCTGATCAGTAGTTTCCATGGAAAGTTTCCATGCCGCAGCTACTTCATTTCCGTCAGCTGGTCTGATTACACACAAGTTAGGCATTGCACGAAGTGATGCAAGTTGTTCTACTGGTTCATGTGTTGGTCCATCTTCCCCTACAGCAATACTGTCATGTGTGAACACATATGTTACAGGAAGACCCATAAGTGCAGCGAGACGGATTGCCGGTCTTAGATAGTCACTGAAGACGAAGAATGTTCCGCCAAAGACTTTTAGGCCGCCATGCAGGGCCATGCCATTCATCGCTGCACCCATTCCGAATTCGCGGACGCCGAACCAGATGTTTTTCCCTTCATATGATTCTGGAGTGAAATCTGCTTCTCCCTTAATCATTGTTTTGTTTGAACCTGCCAGATCGGCAGACCCACCGATGAATGAAGGAAGATTTTTGGCGATGGCATTTAGTACTTCTCCGGAAGAAGCACGGCTTGCCAGTGATTTACCTTCTTCATACACAGGTATTTCACTGTCCCATCCTTCAGGAAGCTCATCTTTAATTGCAGCTTCTAATTGGACTGCCAACTCAGGATATTCTTCCTTATATTTTACGAACAGATTCGCCCACTCTTCTTCTTTTTGAGAACCTGTGTGTTGAATCTTCTCTTCAAAACGGCTGTATACCTCATCCGGTACATGGAAATCCTGTTCGAATGTCCATTTATAAGCTTCTTTAGTAAGCTTCATTTCTTCTTCACCCAGCGGGGCACCATGAACATCTGATTTTCCTGATTTATTTGGTGCACCATATCCGATAACAGTCTTAACCTCAATCATCGTCGGACGTGAAGTGTCGGATTGAGCCTCTTCAATCGCTTTTGAAATTTCCTCAAGATCATTACCGTCTTCCACCCTGATATATTGCCAGCCATATGACTCAAAACGGCCTTCAACACTCTCGGAGAAAGATTTATCCAATTCTCCATCCAAAGAAATATCATTTGAATCGTAAAGAACGACCAAGCGTCCAAGTTTTAGGTGAGCTGCTAAAGATGCTGCTTCTGAAGAAACACCTTCCATTAAATCTCCATCACCGCAAATCGAATATGTATAATGGTCAACGAGATTGTAGCTATCCTTATTGTAGGTTGCAGCCAAATGTCTTTCTGCAAGCGCCATACCGACAGCCATCGCAATTCCTTGTCCAAGAGGACCGGTAGTCGCTTCTACACCTGGTGTGTGACCATACTCAGGGTGCCCGGGAGTTTTGCTTCCCCACTGGCGGAATTCCTTAAGATCATCCATTGATACATCATAGCCTGATAAATGTAGAAGGCTGTACAATAGCATGGAACCATGCCCGGCAGATAAAACAAAGCGGTCTCTGTTAAACCACTCAGGATTTTTCGGGTTATGATTCATGAAGCGTGTCCACAGAGCGTACGCCATAGGTGCTGCACCCATCGGCATACCCGGGTGTCCTGAACCTGCTTTTTCAATTGCATCGATAGATAATGTTCGCATTGTATTAATTGCTAATTGATCTGTATTATCAAACATATGTCAGACATCCTTCCTTTTCATACTTCATTATTAATATTAATCTTCTTTGGTAGTTTATACAACTAACTTGAATGATAACATGACTTTGTTTTGTTGAAAAATAAAAACCCCTTTAAAAGTATATTTCAGAGTAGGTTCTAATACCGCTAATGATTTCCGTGCAAGACTTCGCTTTCCGCGGGTAGCCCGTGAGCCTCCTCGTCGCATTCGCTCCTGCGGGGTCTCACATAAGCTACTTTTCCCGCAGGAGTCTTCGCCTTGCACTCCAATCAACCGCTGGAACGTACTATTATCAACAGTTATCTTATACACACTCTCACCATAAGCCAATAAAAAAGCCATCATGGACCAATCACCCATGATGACTTGCGATTTAATGCATTTTTCGTTTGTTTTGGATTTCTTTGACTTTCTTGGGGGTGACTTCGTTGCCCTCGGAATCGAAGATGCGTGTATTTTCTATTGTGCCTTTCATTGATTGACGAAATGTCTCCAGGTATTCTTTTCTTAACTTCGTTTGTTCCTTTGCTTCATTTTCAGTTAAGCCACTCTCTTTTGACTTCTTTGCCAATTCATTTATTCTATTCATCTTTTTCTTTGAAAGCATTATGAAAACTCCTTTACTGCTATTATCCAGCTATCTGCAGCTCTTTGAAATATACCGATATGTTACTAGATAACAGCCTTTATGACAAGGGTTATGTTTCTTGCTGGGCTTCTATATACTCTTTAAACCTTCTATGTACAGTCGCTTTTGATATATTATACCCGAAACCTCTCAAGGTAGCGGCGATTTCGGCAAACGTCAGCTCATTCTTCCTCAGTCTCACAATTTCTTCAACCGGGACTTCAATCCGCTCCCTGCCTTCGGAATTCCCTTTATTTTTTAAGTTTTTGTGCGGACGGAAGCCATTTTCAACCGCTCTTTTCATCCCTCGTTTAATTTTTAAGTTATGGAGTTTTCTTTGATACTCTTCTACCATACTGACAATATTGATGACCATTGAATCCGATTCAGATAAATGCAGCTCCCCACTATGGGTCTGACTAATGATTTTTACATTTTCCTTTAAAATGCAATGAATCAATGCAATTTTTGCATTCCCTCTTCCTATTCTCGTTTCATCTTGAATCAGCACTGCATCAATGGACTGGTCCTTTATTAAATCCAACAGTGTCAGGACACCTTGGCGGTCCAGTTCAAAACCACTTGCCTGATCCTTAATAATCGCTTGTACGTCAAATTGGTGCTCCTCTGCAAGCTTAACCAATTCCGCTTCCTGTCTTTCAAGTGAAGTTTCCTGCGTATCTTTCTTTGTACTCACCCTGCAGTAAATCGCAGCTCTCATTGAATCTCACCCTTTAGTCATTATTCATGGCAAGCTGTATATCGGAATGGGTAGAATAAGTGGAAGATTCTACAGGCAAAACCAGTGACATTCCTGGTTCGATCGTAAAAGATATAAGATTATTTTCTTTCCCCACCCATTTAATGAACTCTTCTCTTGTCATGGAATATTCTCCTTCAAACGTTTCTGCAATCGTCCAGAGAGTATCACCTTTACCTACAGTTACAGTTTCATAGGAAGGCTCGCTCCCTGTCGTTAAAAATAAATAGCCAGCTGATAAAAAAGATAATACAAAAAGAGTAATTATGTAAGAAAAACGATTCCAAATGTGTGTTAACATATAAAAGACCCCCATACGAATGTTTGTTCTGTTCTTTGTAACTTGATTGTAATACGAACATCCGTTTGGTGTCAACCGAAAATTCGAACTTATGTTTGTATCAATTGGAAAGACATGCTATAATGGGAACATAAGATCGATAATAGAGGTGCGTGAACATGACTAAATTGTCTAAACGACAGCAAGACATACTTCAATACATTAAAGTATCCGTGAAAGAAAAGGGTTATCCGCCTTCAGTCCGTGAAATTGGGGAAGCTGTCGGTTTGGCTTCCAGTTCCACGGTCCACGGTCATCTGGCAAGACTCGAAAGCAAAGGACTTATCCGCCGGGATCCAACAAAGCCAAGGGCAATCGAGATTCTCGATTTAGAAGAGGACACGATCCCCCGTCAAAAAGTTGTAAATGTTCCGTTGATTGGTAAAGTAACGGCAGGACAGCCTATTACGGCTGTTGAAAATGTCGAGGAATTCTTTCCGCTGCCTGAGCGCCTGGCTCCTTCAGATGAACAGGTTTTCATGCTTGAAATCATGGGAGACAGTATGATCGAAGCCGGTATTCTTGATGGGGACTTCGTCATCGTAAGACAACAGCAGACTGCTAATAATGGGGATATCGTAGTTGCAATGACGGAAGAAGACGAAGCAACAGTCAAACGTTTTTTCAAAGAAAAAGATTTTGTAAGGCTGCAACCGGAAAACTCAACTATGAGTCCGATCATTTTACGTAATGTATCTATTTTAGGGAAAGTCATCGGTGTCTATCGACAAGTCCATTAATTCCAGAAAAACGCTATTTAATTTACGGGTTCTGTTTTAAGGTACAAACTATAAAAATATTGAAAAAAGGGAAGCAAATCGTCATGATTTTGCAGCCCTTTTTTTATTGGATGTAACAAACTTTTTAAGGAATTCGGGTTCTAATTTGTATATTAATTTGTTACCGTAACTGCACTAAAATTGAAGCGTTACAGGTTTTTTATTATCTGGCTAACGTGTTAGTTTAGTCTACAAAGTTGGAAGATGTGAAAATGAGGTATATCCCTATTAAACTAAAAAACAGGTTGGTAATTTTCGGGTCATAGGATACCTTATCCTTTATAGAGTAACTAAAGATATAAATAAGGGAAATTTTCCTGTTAATCTGTTGAAGCTCGCTTTGACAGGGGTAAATAAGGGGAAAATTTCCTTCTAATCTTGCACAGATCCCCAATGTTAATGTTTTTTAAGTAAATAGAAGTAAAACTTCCTTTATTTTACTGTTTTCAATTCCATTTCTTCATTAAGGGAAATTTCTCCCCTTTTTGATCTTTCATCTGGCTCGGGTTCCGCTTTTGTTCACCTTCTCGGGTAAGATTAGCTGTAAACGCATCTGCAATTACTGCAACATTTTGCGGTGTAGATTGCAATTTTGTACTCCAAAACCGAACCCGTTACTATTTAATTGCATTTTTTTGTTTGGAAAACACATGAAAAAGCCAGCGCTGAGTCAGCGCTGGCTTTTTCCATGTGTTAAATGGGTATTAGTACATTTGGATATACTGTTCTCTTTCCCAAGGGTGAACTTGTGTACGGAACATATCCCATTCGATTTCTTTCGCTTCCACGAAGTGTTCAAAGATGTGGCCGCCTAAGGATTTAATGATCACTTCATCTTTTTTCAATTCTTCCAATGCAGCATATAAAGTGGCCGGTAAATCAGTGATACCTGCTTCTTCACGTTCCTTTTTATCCATTACATAGATGTTGCGGTCGATTGGCTTAGGTGCCTCAAGATTGTTCTTGATGCCGTCAAGACCTGCTGCAAGCAGGACAGACATAGCCAAATAAGGGTTTGCTGCCGGATCCACACTTCTAACTTCTACACGTGTACTGATTCCACGGGAAGCTGGAATACGGATTAACGGGCTGCGGTTTTGAGCTGACCATGCAACATAACATGGAGCTTCATAACCAGGAACCAGACGTTTATACGAGTTAACAGTAGGGTTCGTGATTGCAGTGAATGCAGTTGCATGCTTAATGGTTCCTGCCAGGAACTGGCGTGCAGTGTCACTTAATTGCAGATCTCCTTTTTCATCGAAGAAAGCATTTTTACCGTCTTTGAATAGCGACATGTTACAGTGCATTCCTGAACCATTCACTCCGAATAATGGTTTTGGCATGAACGTTGCATGAAGACCGTGCTTGCGTGCAATGGTTTTTACAACAAGTTTAAACGTTTGGATATCGTCGCAGGCTCTCAGCGCACTTGCATATTTAAAGTCGATTTCATGCTGACCAGGAGCTACCTCATGGTGAGACGCTTCAATTTCAAAGCCCATTTCTTCTAATTCAAGAGCGATATCACGACGGCAGTTTTCACCCAGGTCAGTAGGAGCAAGGTCAAAATATCCGCCATTATCATTCAATTCAAGCGTAGGCTCTCCATTGACATCTAATTTAAAGAGGAAGAATTCAGGCTCAGGTCCCAAGTTGAAGTCAGAAAATCCAAGCTCTTCCATTTCCTTTAGCACTCGCTTAAGGTTGTTACGCGGATCCCCTTCGAATGGAGTTCCATCCGGATTATAGATATCACAGATCAAGCGGGCAACCTTACCCTTTTCCGCAGTCCAAGGGAATACAAGCCATGTGTCAAGGTCCGGGAAAAGGTACATATCCGACTCTTCGATACGCACGAATCCTTCAATTGAAGATCCGTCAAACATCATCTTATTATCTAGTGCCTTCTCCAACTGACTGAAAGGGATCTCTACGTTCTTGATCGTCCCTAAAATATCAGTGAATTGCAGACGAATGAATTTAACACCCTCTTCATTCGCTAATCTAATCACATCTTCACGAGTATACTTTGACATTTACGTAATTCCTCCTCAGATTTATATAAGGTTATTTATTAATGAAAAAAGCGGGACATGTCTCCTTGACGCAAGGAAGCCCGATTAAACTTTCCGGAATGCATCAATTCATTTCGGAGTAATTTACGAAGCTGTTCGTCAGTAAGATCCTGTCTTGCTTTTTCTTCCTCCTGCTTACTTGTTTCAGACACTACTTTCTTTTCGTCCATGGCAGTCACTGAGAATATCTTCTTTATACCTGCCATATTCACCCCTTGATCTAACAAATCTTTAACTTCTAATAGTTTATCAATGTCATTCAAGGAAAAGAGCCTACGATTCCCCTCTGTACGTGCTGGAGAAATCAACTCATGCTCTTCGTAGTATCGAATCTGACGAGCCGTTAAGTCCGTGAGCTGCATGACAATACTTATAGGAAAGAGTGCCATCGTTCGACGAATTTCACTTCCACTCATCTCGATTCCTCCTTTTCTTTTCCTTCATGATTTTATTATATGTAATGTTAGAAGTTCTGTCAATGAAATGTTAGAAATTCTTACATGGAAACTCAAAAGAAAAGGATAGTCGATTTTAGACTATCCAATTAATACTTTAATATCCGTTATGAATGGTTATTAAACCTTTTTCCATTAAATTATCCAAGGCCGAACATACGGCTATTTTCACATGTGAATAGGTCAGTCCACCTTGTACATATGCGGTATAGGGTGGTCTGATCGGTCCGTCTGCAGATAATTCTATACTTGAACCCTGGATGAAAGTCCCCGCAGCCATGATGACATCATCTTCATATCCGGGCATATAATTCGGATACGGCGTAAAATGCGAATTGATCGGAGAAGCAAATTGAATGGCCTGGCAAAAAGAAATCATCTTTTCTTTGTCGTCAAATTGCACGGATTGTATAAGGTCTGTACGTTTGTCACCAGGGGCAGGATTGGTATTCATTCCGAACTCTGTCAGCATGGCAGAAGTGAATACAGCTCCTTTCAAGGATTGTGCGACTACATGTGGTGCAAGGAAAAAGCCTTGGTACATCTCCTGAAGACTATAGAGGGAAGCCCCCGCTTCAGATCCGATGCCAGGGGAGGTCATTCTGTATGAACAAGCTTCCACCATATCTTTTTTCCCTACAATATAACCACCTGTCTTGGCCAGGCCGCCACCCGGGTTTTTGATTAAAGACCCGGCCATGAGATCAGCCCCGACATGACATGGCTCAAACCCCTCTACAAATTCACCGTAACAATTATCTACAAACACTACGATTTCGGGGTTGATTTCTTTGACAAAGCGAATCATTTCTTCTATTTCTTCAATTGTAAAAGAAGGACGGTTGGCATATCCTTTAGAACGTTGAATCCCTACCATTTTAGTTTTTGAGGAAATGGTTTTCTGGACATTTACAAAGTCCACTTTTCCAGAATCATTCAGTTCCACACAGTCGTACGAAATGCCAAAATCCTTCAAAGAACCGGTACCTTCCCCTCGTATTCCTACTATTTCTTCCAGGGTATCATAAGGTTTACCGGTAATATACACTAATTCATCACCAGGTCTTAACACACCAAATAATGCAATGGAAATGGCATGTGTCCCTGAAATGATTTGAGACCTGACCAATCCGGCTTCACCGCCGAAGACATCTGCGTAGATACTTTCAAGCGTGTCCCGGCCTATATCGTCATACCCGTAGCCGGTAGACGGGATGAAGTGCGAGTCACTTACTTTGTGCTTTTGAAACGATCTGAGTACTTTGAACTGATTCATCTCAGCACGTTCATCAATCCCTTTATGTATTGAATGAATTGAGGTTTCCACTTTATTTACCAGAGGTTTTAAAACCTCTCCATGCACTAATTGTTCAAACATTACTTGCTTCCCTTCTGCTTTTGAAATTTCTTGATGCTTCCTCTTATTTGGTGATCTTCAAGATGATACCCGACTATTTCGTACGATTGGGATTCCTCCAGGAATTCGAGTTTTTTTAAAATTGTTTCATTCTTAAGCTGCGAGAGAACCTTCCCTTCACTTGCAGGTATCATTACGTGATAAGGATCCATTTGATTCTTAACCATCTCTTCAACCTTTAATAACAGCTGTTTACGGTCTTCACTATCTATGGCGCTGACCATGATCTGACCTGCACCACTCACCGGCACAAACTCAGGATGACTTATATCCCGCTTATTGTAAACCGTCAGCACGGGCAAACCTTCCATTCCAAGGTCCTTAAGGAGCGATAGTACGGTTTCTTCATGCTGATGGTAATCGGGATTCGAACTATCCACTACATGTAGAAGGAGATCAGCTTCTTTCACTTCTTCAAGAGTGGAGCGAAAGGCTGCTATGAGGGAGGTAGGCAGATCTTGTATGAATCCCACAGTATCCGTCAGTAAGGTATAATAGCCGCTGGGTAACACCATTTTCCTTGTCATCGGATCCAATGTGGCAAAGAGCTGGTCCTCTTCATACGAATCAGCTACCGAAAGGCGGTTGAATAAGGTGGACTTACCTGCATTCGTGTACCCGACGAGGGCTGCTTGAAAGGCTTTATTTTTCTTTCTTCTTTCACGATATCTTTCCCGATGCTCCACAATCGTTTGAAGCTGCTTTTTGATGTCATCGATTCTGCGGTGGATATGTCTTCTGTCGCTTTCGAGCTTGGTTTCACCGGGTCCTCTTGTACCGATTCCCCCACCCAGCCTTGAAAGGGAAGTACCTTGTCCGATTAAGCGTGGAAGCAGGTACTGAAGCTGAGCTAATTCTACCTGCAGCTTCCCTTCACGTGACCTGGCCCGCTGAGCGAATATATCCAAAATAAGCTGAGTCCGGTCAATGACCCGTGCATCCAGCTCTTTTGACAGATTTCGTATCTGACTGGGGGAAAGCTCATCATTGAAAATGATGATGTCAGGCTCAAACTGATCTTCCAGAGCCGAAAGCTCCTCTACCTTTCCTTTTCCTATATATGTACTCGGATGAATCCGGTCCCTTTTTTGAGATAATACCGCCAGCACTTCCCCCTGAGCCGTCTCAGTCAACTCTTCAAGCTCTTTCATGCTATATTGAAAGCGGAGGTCATCTTCTTCCAGCTGACAACCGACTAACAGGATTTTTTCCTTCATATCTTTTTTCAATAAGCACCCTTCTTTCGATTCGTATTGTTGTATAAATCCCATCTTATCAAAAGTAATTCACAAACACTATGTTTAAAGTCATGAAAAATGGTTACAAATGAATTTTTTCATGATAAAATCAGTATGTTTGAATTAAAGAGATTAGTAATTTGTCTACATAGATTACGTATAGGGTTAGGAGGCTTGAGTATGACCTGGGAAGTTTTGAGTATCATCGGAACCATTGCATTTGCTGTATCTGGTGCCATCATAGCCATGGAAGAAGAATATGACATTCTAGGTGTATATATACTGGGGATCGTCACTGCTTTTGGCGGTGGGGCCATCAGGAATTTACTTATCGGTGTTCCGGTTTCCGCTTTATGGGAACAGGGGATGCTGTTTCAAATTGCCCTTCTAGCCATAACGGCTGTTTTTATATTTCCGAATAACCTGTTAAAACATTGGAGGCGCTGGGGAAACTTTTTTGATGCCGTAGGCCTTTCTGCTTTTGCAATTCAGGGTGCCTTATATGCGTCTGAAATGAGTCATCCACTATCAGCAGTCATTGTGGCGGCCGTTCTGACTGGAAGCGGCGGAGGTATCATCCGTGATCTTCTAGCCGGGAGAAAGCCCCTTGTTCTACGTTCTGAAATATATGCTGTCTGGGCGGTATTGTGCGGTGCAGCTGTTGGTCTCGGGATTGCAAGTTCTTCATTTGAACTCTACACTTTATTCATTCTGACGACAGCGCTGCGTGTCCTGTCATACTTGTATAAATGGCGATTACCCAATAGAAGTCTCCGGGCACATGGGTGATTCAACATAAAAAAGCATTCATTTATATGAATGCTTTTTTTATGTTTTCATAGGATTACACCTATCAATCATTATTAATCTGCAGTACTTTTAGTAAAAATCAGATCATTGCTTCTGATGGTGATTAAATCATTCCTGCTGTAACAATTCTCCAAGAGAAGTCTCATCGCTTGGGCGCGGATCGATTTTTCCAATATGTTTCTAACGTATCTCCCATTTGAAAATGCCATGGGTGACAGTGAATTTTTTGCTGAGTGCAAATGCTCACGGATCTTCCTTTCGGCATCTGAACTTAATAAGTATTGCTTTTCGTCAAGCATCCGCTTTCCGATTTCCATCAATTGATCTACGGAATAATCTGGAAAATGAAACACCAGCGGAAACCTGGACTGAAGCCCCGGGTTTAACGTGAGGAAATGATCCATTTCCTTTGAATAACCCGCAAGTATGAGGATGAACTCATGTTGTTTGTCTTCCATATGTTTAACAAGGGTATCGATCGCTTCCTTCCCGAAATCCTTTTCTCCCCCTCTTCCCAAGGAATACGCTTCATCGATGAATAAGATCCCGCCTAATGATTTTTTGATCAAGTCCCTTGTTTTTTGGGCAGTATGACCGATGTACTCCCCGACCAAGTCTGCCCTCTCAGCTTCGATTAAATGACCTTTTGATAACACATTCATCTTTAAAAATAATTTGCCGATTATTCTTGCTACAGTCGTCTTCCCTGTACCCGGATTCCCTTTAAACATCATATGAAGAGCTTGCTTACCTGCTTTCAACCCCATTGCTTCACGCTTTTTATTCACATATATCCATGCATAAATTTCTTTCACCATCTTTTTCATTTCTTCCATTCCGACAAGAGACCCTAACTCTTCTTCGATCTCCTTTAATGCCACATGCTCTTGAGGAAATGATTGGGGCAGGGTATCGGGCTTAAGTGTATCCCGTACTGAATTACGTTTCTGTGAATTAAGCACAATACTTATTTGTCCATTATTTTTCATTCTCATTGGTTGTTGTTCCAAAAATTTCACCTCACCATTCTACAGACAGTATACTCTTTGAGGCCTTTTGGGTGACAAACGCCTATTTATCCTCTTCTCTATTTCGACATACCGACATCCATGAAAGAAAAGTAAATGAAAAAAACGCAGAATTGTGTCATATCTTGCGCTTTCCCGAGAAATATACAGAAATCTGAACATTATTACCATCGAACAAGAATCGAACCCGCCTTCCCCTTATTATGGTAGTGAAAGGGGAAACAACCAGATGGATTCTCATATCATTCTATTCAAACATTACTCTTTTCATTAATTAAATGTATGATTTTCATCCCAAAAATAAAAAAGCTGCCCGAATCACATCAGGCAGCTCTGTCAGGTTTAATCAGTTAGAACCAGAACTAAACGTTTAATTACTATCTTCAAAATTTATTTGAACATTTCGCTGAGGAGCGAATGTTGAAATCGCATGCTTATAAACAAGCTGCTGTTTCCCTTCACATTCAAATAGAACGGTAAAATTATCAAACCCCTTGACATGACCGCGGATTTGGAAGCCATTCAAAAGGAATACCGTACAAAGTGAATTGTCTTTACGCAATTGGTTGAGAAATTGATCTTGAATATTAATGGATTGTTTCATGTTTAGTCCTCCTCCTCTATCTCTACTTACTAATTCGACTTTAGTTTAAGCTTTCCTGCAATAAATTCGGAAATCTCCTTGATAATTTTTTGATGATGATTTTCATCGGTCACATCAAACCAGTTTACATCCATCTTATTGCGAAACCACGTTAACTGCCTTTTTGCATATCTCCTGGAATTCTGCTTAAGATCCTCGATTGCCCGCTCCAGGCTTATATTTCCTTCCAAGTATTCATATATCTCTTTATACCCGATAGCTTGAACGGATTGAACCTCCCGCACTCCAAGATCAAAAAGAGTTTTAACTTCTTCCAGGAGTCCTTCATCGAGCATGAGATCGACTCTCCTGTTTATGCGGTCATAAAGCTTTTCCCTGTCCATGTTCAAACCAATCAACGCTGTGTCATAAAGCAATTCATGAGATTGACCTACCTGATAATCGGTCATCGTCTTACCGGTACAATGGTAAATCTCCAAAGCGCGGATGACCCTCCGTGTATTGTTAGGGTGGATATTTCTTGCAGCTTCCGGATCAATGCGTCGCAAGTCATCATACAAGGGTGCAATACCGTTTTCCTTCACTTCTTTTTCGAGACTAAAACGATACTCAGCATCTCCCGGTGCCTCCGTAAACTGATAATCGAAAATGACAGATTGTATATATAACCCTGTACCCCCTACAATCATGGGCATTTTCCCACGAGAATGAATCTCCGATATTTTACCTCTGACAAGCTGTTGGAATTCTGCAGCAGAAAACGGTTCCATGGGGTCTCTAATATCAATTAAATGATGCGGAACCCCTGCCATCTCTTTTTCTGTTATTTTAGCAGTACCGATATCCATGCCTTTATAAATTTGCATAGAATCCCCGCTTATGATTTCTGCATTGAACGTATTGGCAAGATGAATGCTTGTTTTGGTTTTTCCAACAGCAGTCGGACCGATGAGTACGATCAATTTTTGTTTGGTAGCATGAGCCATACTTTCACTGCTTTCTATGTAAATCTTCCTTACACATTATCGTACCATAATAGTCTTAAAAATCACATCTTGTAAGTATAACCTTTTTCAATATTTTTAATCATGTTCAATTAAAATAGTCTGATATCCTTCATTCCAAGAAGGATATCAGACCCCCATTCATTCAGCTTTCAACACTAATTTATTTTCACTGTTTACATCAGTCAATGACGTTTTATGATACTCCCCCTGTACCCACGCATCAATTTGATTATCGTACCATTCACTCTTGAAGTGGCCGGCCAGCCCAGGTCCCACAATATGATATCCTTCTGTAAGGTTTGCAGTGTCTACAACAAATCTCCATGAGGCACCATGGTTGACGACCCCATCTTGATTATAACTCGCTGCCTGGACAGTGACCCTGCTTCCGCCGACGGGAACCGGATCTTTACTATTGAAGAACCGTTCTAAAAGCGGAGAGGCACTTGACATGGGATGCTCAAAATAAACCTTGTGGTAATCGCCCCATTTCCATTGTTCCATGGAAGAACCATACCGTTCCCCAATTTCACTTATGGCAGCATCCAATGATTTCTGCAGATACGATTGATATCCGCCAAATGGTTCAAACCATGAGGATACTTCCCCTTCATGAGCTTTTCTCAGCATTTCATCTACTATACTTTGACGCCCTTCAAAAAGATCCATCATTTCCTTTGGTATTTCTTTTTCAAACATATCCATTGATAACGTGTTCATCCAAGTGTGAAACAACAACGGTGCTGCTTCGGATTTATCATCTTTATAGTCCCACTCTTCAAGCACTTTAACAGCTTGGCTTTGGCCTGACGTCAAATCTTTATCTTTTATATCCCTTAATAAAATCGGTACAAACTCTGCAGCGTGCAAATTAATTTGGTCCATTTGAAGATTTTTCATATCCTGTATCGTTAAGTCTTCCTTTTGTTCCAAATACTGAGCAATTCTCATGTACCTGTAAGGTTGAGCCCAGTGATGACTGATATGATAGGGATAACTGTCATCAATGACTTTATTGTTCGCGGTAGCTATAAACCCTTTTTCGGGGTTGACAATCGAAGGCAGTTCATCAAATGGCACAAATCCTTTCCATTCATAATCCGGATCCCACCCTGGAGCCGGTATCAATCCGTCTCCTTTATTACGAATTGGTATTTTCCCATTCGCTTTATATGCAATCGTTCCATCCTTTGCGGCAAAGACAAAGTTTTGAGTAGGTGTATGAAAATCCTCCAGTGCCTTCTCGAATTCTTCCCAATTATTTGCTTTATTAATATTTATGATCGCCTGCAGTTCGAGACCTGGATCTAAAGCGGTCCACCTGAGTGAGAGCGCATGTTCCTTATCCGTTTGATGGGCAAAATCTGAAATAACAGGGCCATGTCTGGTGATGACCACTTCATAAGGAATCACTTCCTCCCCCTTTACAGTGATCGGTTCCTGAATAACGGTCGCTTCTTCCCACCGATCATCATATAGAAAAAGTGTTGAATCTTGTTCATGTTTTTTTTCTATATATAAATCTTGAACGTCCGGACCTGTATTTGTTACTCCCCAAGCGATTTTTTCATTATGACCTAAGATGATTCCCGGAATTCCAGCGAAGATGACTCCACTTACATTCATTTCGGGGGCTTTTAAATGCATCTGATACCAAATGGAAGGCGTACCGAGAGATAAATGCGGATCATCAGCCAATAAAGGCTTTCCGCTTGCCGTTTTCTCCCCGCTAACCACCCAATTGTTGCTGCCGTTAAATTCCGGTGGAATGACCGCTCCGGCAAAAGAGTCTTCTATATCGATTGAAAGCTCCTTGATGGAGGAGAGGATTTCAGGTGCACCTTCCGGATATGACGGGAACAGGTCAAATGCCTTGTCCTCAGAGAGGTTCTTCAGCGCCCAATACCTGAATGCCTGTCCATGCCAATGCCCGCCTAAATCGAATGCCATATATTTTCCGATGGTCAATGAATCGATTGGCGTCCATTTTTTTGGCTTGTATCCCAAGAGAGTGAATTCGACCGGCAGCCGGCCCTCTTCTTCTGCTTCCTTCATGTACGCATTGACGCCTTCTGCATACCATTCCAGGATCTGTTTCGCTTCATCGGGATAGGCTGTATAGGATACTTCCGCAGCCCTCTTGAGCCCTAAAGTCCGAAAGAATTTGTCCCTTTCAACGGTTTTTTTCCCTATGATTTCACTTAATTGTCCCGAAGCCTGCCTTCTGCTTAAATCCATTTGGAATAATCGGTCTTGAGCCTGAACATATCCCTGGGCAATGAACAAGTCCTTTTCTGTTTCTGCCGATATATGAGGTACACCTTGTTCGTCCCTGATAACCTCCACATCTTGAGACAATCCGTTTAAAGCTATCGTTCCGGAAGTCAAGGGTAATGACCTCTCCACATAGAAGTTAACCCCAATGATTCCCCCTCCCGCAAGAAACACCAATATCCCGAGCGTCCAAAATAAAATAGCTATCCGTTTTTTCTTTTTTAACGGTTGAAGCTCTATTCCCCCATTCATCTTACTCCCCCTGTGTATTTTATTGAAAATTCAGAAATGTATCCTTTATTTAATATTAGCTTTTTATTTACGATATCCTTCTTAATTTCAAAAAATGGAAGAGTTATAAAAAACGAAAGAGATTCAGCCCCCTTTCGTTTTTTTTGTTGGCAGTTTATTGGTTTGTATACGTTCTTCATGACCAAAGATGAGACTTATTCCACTTATCAGAAAAAACATGGAGCACCCATAAAAAATATAATGGATGGTAAAGTAATTCAAAAATAGACCGGTCCCCATGACAGCAAAACTAGAGCTCAGGGAAGTCCAAAAATGATAGTTTCCGATCATCTTGCCCCTGCTGCCGGCATGCGGAATATCACTGAGGACCAGCTTTTCACTCGTCTTTTGGACGGCTCCCAGAATACCGAGGATGATTTGGATGAAATAAACTGTCTCTATAGATGTCACAGAAGGTATGAGGAGGAAGAGAAAGCTCATTCCAACAGCATAAAAGATCAATAGTCTCAAACCGCCTGATTGATCCGCCAACTTCCCGATCAAGCGGTGACTGAGTGCTGCACTCAGCGTGAATAACCCGTATGCAAATCCAAAGGAAGAAAATGACCGGCCAATATTCTGTATGAAGAGCAAATAGAACGGAAACGATACACTAGCTGCAGTCATGGCGAAACTTTGGGATAATATGAACCATCTCATAAGCCATACTTCTCATAAAATTGATTCATGAAGCGTTCGTCGGGGTCCAGTTTTCTTTTCTGTTGAAAGAATTCCTCACTATTCGGGTAGGCCTCTTTCATCTGATCTATTGTCGGATACTCATAATAGGGCAAATAATAACTGCCACCATGCTCTAAAGTAATGTCGATCATCCCCCTCACTGTTTCTTCTGTCTCTGCCATATCTTCTTCATTCATTCCTTGATTAATGAGGAGCACCAGTGCAAACATATCCTCTTTAGCGAAAGACATGACTGCCTCATTGTTACGCTCAACATACCGGACAGTAATGTTCAACAAATTTAAATCCCTTTTTTGAAGGTAGGTCCTTAAGTCGTTGATATAATCTTCATATTCATCCACAGGGACAAAATATTCCTGTAGAATATCAGTATTATTCTTTGCTTCATATTCAAGGAATTCCGATTCTGAACGCATGACGTTGTTTCTCGTCACCAATTTCTCATTGCGCTTGAGAAAGAATGCTTTCTGCATGTCCCAGAATGCATCCTTCCCCCAATTGAAATCCCGGGATAACCCGAGCAGGAACTTAGTTAAAAAAGTGAACCTCTCCTCTTTAAGTTCACTGTACACACTGTATTCTTTTTGATTTTCACTTGAATAATAGTCTGTTACATACATCTCTTCCAAAAAGGAATGAGGGGCTGTCGAGATTCTCCCTAAATGCATTTTCACTTTATCTTCAGCCAGTACATTTTCTTTAAAATATTCCGTATACTCTTCGTATGATATTTCTTCCGTTCTCATCGTATATAATTCATCTTCCGTTAATTGAAGTTCACAATCAAGGATGACCCCGAATAAGCCATATCCCCCTATCACCAAAGGGAAATATTCACTGTTTTCAGTCCTGGAAACCTTTATAATCGTCCCATCCGGTTTCAATAATCTGAACCAGTTGACTGTCTCGATTAATGATCCGTTTCTAATATCCCTTCCATGGACATTTACAGAGAGAGAACCTCCTATTGTGAATATATTTTGTGATTGCATCACTTTCACCGCTAAACCATACGGATTCACTGCCCGTTGAATATCATCCCAAGTCGCCCCGCTTTGTACATGTATCGTCTTTTTCCCGGGATCGACATGTAGAATTTCATTATAATCCGTCATATCCAACACAACGCCATCTTGATAATACGTATGTCCCCCTTGGCTGTGCCGTTTGCCCGCAACCGATATCTTTAGATCATTTTCATTCGCATCTGTGATTGTTTCAATCATACTGTTTTCTTCCTTGCCTTTTATCACTTTCTTGATTTTAGTCGGCATTAAACGCCCCACGTCTGATATGACATTTTCTTCTTTTTTGTTTGACGCAATTAATGTAAAAGCTGAAGAGTAAGCAAGTAATAGAATAAGAATGATAAAGATACTCTTTTTCTTTATAGAATTTAAAAACATTCCCAACTCCCCCAGTATGTTCCTTTTAGTGTAATTTTACACTAAAGTTGAAATAATTCAACACTAAATATAAATATCCAACATAATATAGGTACCATTTTTCAAAAGTTAACATAACAGTATTATTGAAAATAAATATACGAATAAAAAAGAAGCCCGGGTTTACCAGGCTTCCTGCGTTGTTTTACATTATTCGCTTGAACATTTTTTCCATTTCATATGTGGAGTAATGAATGATGATAGGGCGTCCGTGTGGACATGTGAAAGGATCGGTCGTCCTCCTCAATTCATCTAACAATGCAAGAATCTCATCATTCCTGAGATAATGATTGGCCTTAATAGAGCCTTTGCAGCTCATCATGATTGCTGCTTCCTCCCGCAGCCTCCTGATATCCACCCGATTCATTTTTAACACCTGCTGAATCATATCTTCGATGGTTTCTTTTTCTTCCCCTTGAGGAAACCATTGGGGATGGGAACGTACAATGAAGCTGTTATGGCCGAACTCTTCAAGGAAGACCCCCACTTCTTCAAGTGCTGATCGGTTTTCATTTATTTTTATATACTCATCAGTGGAATACTCCAATGTCATCGGTACGAGCAGCTCTTGAAGCTCCTTGGCCACCTGACCGACTTTTTCTTTGAAATATTCATATTTGATGCGTTCCTGTGCAGCATGTTGATCAATGATATACAGTCCTTGGTCATTTTGAGCAAAAATATATGTGCCGTGCATCTGTCCCACAGGATAAAGAGGGGGAACCCTGAATGATTCATTAGCTGCTTCATTCAGCTCGACCTCTTTTGTTTGAATCATTTCAGATTCAACGTGCATTGTTTCTTTCGTATCATTAATTAAAGCAGTTGTTTCAGTAGGTAAAGGTGTTTTCTCTTCATTTACCATTTGATGTGAATCATACGTTTGTTTCTTTTTCACATCCCCGATCCCATGGTCTGGTTCAGTCACAGGCCATGAAATGCGCGCTTCTTTCTTTTCGGGTACAGGTCTGTGATCCAAGTCCATATACGTTTGATCAGACTTCGGTTTCGCGGCTCTCTGAACAATAGCTCCAGAAGGAATGAGTTCCTTCCTTTTAAAGATCGTTTTAATCCCATCCGTCACTAGCGTATTTAATTCACTTTCCTTGCTTATACGGACTTCCATTTTGGAAGGATGGACGTTTACATCTACTAGAACAGGGTCCATTTCAATATTTAATAAAACAATCGGGTGCCTCCCAATCGGGAGCAGTGTATGATACCCTTCTCCTATCGCTTTTGCCAAAGCATAATTCTTAATGAACCTCCCATTGATCATCGTGGAAATATAATTTCTTGATGCACGGGTGACCTCAGGGAGAGAGACATATCCATTTATACGGAAGTCAAGTGTACTTACATCAATAGGAACCATTTTCTTTGCGATTCCCACTCCATAGATGGCCGCCAGTACTTGAAGGACATCACCGTTTCCATTCGTATGAAGAAGTGATTTGCCATTATGCAGCAGTTTAATTGACACATCGGGATGAGCCAGCGCAATGCGGTTTACGACGTCACTGATGTTTCCAAGTTCTGTATGAATGGTCTTTAAGTACTTTAACCTCGCGGGAGTATTAAAGAAAATCTGTGAAACTGTGATATCTGTTCCTTTCCTTGAAGAAGTATTCTCCAGTTTCACAATCTCCCCTCCCTGGAGCTCGATGAATGTACCAGGGCCATTTCCCGTACTTGTTTTCAGAGTGAAATGAGAAACTGAAGCGATACTCGGCAGTGCCTCTCCTCTAAACCCCAATGTGCGGATCCGGAAGAGATCATTTTCATCTTTTATCTTACTCGTTGCATGACGCCTGAAAGCTGTCTCAACATCTTCTTCTTCGATGCCATCGCCATTATCAATGATGCGGATGGAGTTGAGACCCGCTTCTTCTATATGAATTTCAATTACGTTTCCATTAGCATCTATACTATTTTCCAAGAGTTCTTTTACGACTGAAGCGGGCCTTTCAACAACCTCGCCCGCGGCAATTTTGTTTGAAAGCGAGTCGTCTAGTTGAAAGATTTTCGCCACGTTTACACCGCCCTTAGTTTTTTAACTTTTTTTGGATTGAATATAAAGTGTTCATCGCATCCAACGGGGTCATTTCAAGTATATCGAGTTTCTTTAGTTCATCCAGGAGTTTCTTTTCTTTTGATTTAACAGGTAAATCATTGGAACCCTTCTTTTCTGTCTGGAAAAAGGATAACTGAGCGATTTCATCATTAACCGGAGCGGCTTCTGATTTTGCATCTCTTCTCAGATCCGCATCCTGTTTGGATAGAGACAACCCGTCTTCCTTTTGTTCAAGCTGGGATAATATCTCGTTCGCTCGCTGAATCAGTGCTGGCGGGAGATCGGCAAGTTCCGCTACATGGATCCCGTAACTTTTATCGGCAGCCCCATCTTTGATTTTGTGAAGGAAAACAAGTTTTCCGTTCTGTTCCATTGCACTGACATGGACATTTTTCACTTTTCTCAATTCTTCTTCAAGGATGGTCAATTCATGATAATGCGTGGAAAACAGCGTTTTTGCACCGATATTTTCATGTATATATTCAATGATCGCCTGAGCAAGAGCCATACCGTCGTATGTGGAAGTTCCACGGCCTATTTCATCGAATAGGATCAAACTCTGCTGCGTCGCATTGACGATTGCATTCTTTGCCTCGAGCATTTCAACCATAAACGTGCTCTGGCCGGAAATCAAGTCATCGGCTGCACCGATGCGGGTAAATACCTGATCAAAAATCGGCAGGTCTGCTTGATCTGCAGGGACATAACAACCGATTTGGGCAAGGATGGATGTAAGGGCTACTTGACGCATATACGTACTTTTACCCGACATGTTAGGTCCAGTGATTAACAGCATTTCCCGTTCTGCATCCATATAGCAGTCATTTGGCACATATTCCTGAGCACCCATGACTTTTTCAACTACAGGGTGACGGCCATCCTTAAGAATGATTTTCCGATCATCATTAAATGAAGGTTTATTGTAATGCCTTTTCTCGCTTACCGTTGCAAAACATTGAAGGACATCAAGTTCACTTACCAGTCTGGCCAATTTCTGAAGACGCGGAATATACTCTTTCACCGTTTCGCGGATCCCTATAAAAAGCTCATACTCTAAATCCACTGATTTTTCATCAGCCTGAAGAATGAGGGATTCTTTCTCCTTTAATTCAGGTGTAATAAAGCGCTCCGCATTTGTTAATGTTTGCTTTCTTTCATACCGTCCCTCTTCTAAATGCTGAAGATTGGCTTTTGTCACTTCGATGTAATAACCGAATACCCGATTAAAACCGACTTTCAATGAACGGATTCCCGTACGCTCTCTCTCTTTTCGTTCGAGTTCTGCAATCCAGCTTTTTCCGTTCTTACTTGCATCTCGATACTGATCCAGCTCTTCATGGTATCCATCCCTCATGAGGCTGCCTTCTTTAATTGAAAGAGGAGGGTTGTCAACCAGTGCCTGTTCCAATAAATCAGTCAGCTCTTCACACGGATCCAATTCTGAGACAAGTTGATCTGTTGCTTCATTTCCCATGGTCTCAACTAGGTGTCTTAAGACAGGGATCTGCTGAAGTGATTTTTTCAACTGGATAAGATCACGTGCATTGACATTCCCGAAGGCGACCCTTCCTGCCAACCGCTCCAAATCATACACTTCTTTTAGACGTTCCCTCAGGTCCTGTCTCTCAAAGAACCTTTCCAAAAGGACTTCAACCACAGTCTGACGTTTTTGGATATCTTTTAATTGGATAAGAGGACGATCTATCCATTGTTTCAGCAGACGTGCGCCCATGGCCGTCATGGTTTCATCAAGAAGCCAGAGGAGTGAGCCTTTTTTTCCTTTGGATCGGATCGTTTCGGTCAATTCGAGATTCCGTTTTGAATAGTAATCCATCTTCATATATTGATAGATATGATAGGTCTCTACTTTCTGCAAATGATCCAGGCTTCTTTTCTGGGTACGGAACAAATATTGAAAGAGCCTGGCGGCTGCCTCTTTCAGTTTATCCTGTTCAAGGGATGCAAGAAGATGAGAGAAAGAAACATCCAGTCTTGTTTCCCCTTCAAATGAAAGTGTAAGCTCATTTCTTTCATTGATCTTTCTTTGAATTTCCTCATCTATATCAAGTGGAAGGACAACTTCTTTTGCCCCAATGGTAGATAGTTCATTTAATAATGTTTGGATCCCATCCGTTACCAAGGTCACTTTAGATTCACCGGTAGTGAGGTCACTATATGAGAGCCCGAAAATAAGGTCGTCAAAAGGTGTCACGGAGGCAATATAGTTGTTCTCCTTATCATTCAATCCCTTTCCGTCCATTACCGTCCCTGGGGTGATAAGCTGCACCACTTCCCTTCGGACGACTCCCTTTGCCTGCTTCGGATCCTCTGTCTGTTCGCATATGGCGACTTTGTAGCCTTTGTCGATCAATTGTTCTATGTAATTAGGTGCTGAATGATAAGGGACCCCGCACATAGGAATTCTTTCCTCGCCGCCCCCATCGCGGCTTGTTAACGTTATTTCAAGTTCCTGGGATGCTGAAATCGCATCATCAAAGAACATTTCATAAAAATCTCCCAAACGAAAAAATAAAAAGGCATCCTGATAATCTGCCTTCACCTGTAAATATTGCCTGATCATAGGCGTATATTGAGTCATGGTCCGAATCAAACCTTTCATGCTAATTCTACTAATCTCGACTATTCATTATATCACAATGACTCAATAACGAGCACGTAACAGATTGAGGAAAAAAGAAAAGCGGAAGGGCTTTGAAGAGAGGCTTATGACATGGGCCACTAAGCCCTGCAGCTGGACAATAAGAAATGCGGAAGGGCTTTGCTCAGAGGCAGGTGGCATAAGACGAATCGGCCATGAAGGCGTTTTTTGCCTTCTTGGACGATTTGGCTTATGACATGGGCCTCTAAGCCCTGCAGCTGGACAATAAGAAAAGCGGAGGCGGCTCGCTCAGAGGCGACAAGCATAAGGCGAAAACATCGGAAAGGCGTTCTTTGCCTTTTTGATGTTTTTGACTTATGACCTCGAGCCTCTAGCCGCCGGAGCTGGACAAAAAGAAATGCGGAAGGGCTTCGCTCTATGCCCTGTTCACACTAAAAAATCGCCACCCTTATAAGGATGGACGATTATGAAGCGGCGAGTGAATAATATTATCCCACTTACCTTTTATGACTCACCTTGCTTTGCCGTTTTAGGAGTTATGTTTTCTTGGGAAGAGTCTCCGCCTTTCTTCTTTTTGGCCGAGTATAGAAATTTGTAAGCAATGTAAAGGATGAGTAATACAGCCCCGCCGATGAAAATATAGTTCTGTACACTGCTCATTAACGCCTGAACCGACTCTAAATGCCCATTTTTACCGACAATTAACATGATAAAGGTAACTGGAAAGATTCCTATAAACGTAAGAACGCCAAACTTTATCTTGTTTACTTTACTTATTCCGGAGGCGTAGGAGATATAATTCCCGATCCCGAGTGGTCGCGAAAGAGCGATGCTCCATACACCATACTTTCTGAACCACTTCTGGGCTTTTTCGACTTTCCTTGTGTTTTTATCATTTGTTTTATCTTTGATTGTATGCTTTATTTTAAATCCGATCACATACGGAATGTAACTGAATACGGTATAAATCAGACTGCTGAAAATAGCAAGACTGATCAGCTTTCCCCATGAGGGGTCAAGCAGATATCCATATGTCAGTGTGACTAATACCCCAGGGAAAGGCAGAGAAGAAGCTTCGATTGCGTTCCCGGCCAACAGTCCCCACATCCCCAGTTCTCTAATCGCATTTATAATAAACTCCAGCATGAGTTACTAACCTCCACGATTTGTTTACCTAACCTTTTCCCTGTTTGTTGGAGAAAAAACTCTACCGCTTCGTTTTTTCCATACATTTTTCACAATAACTGTAAATGACAGAAAACTATTTCACCAAATCAGTGAGAATTTCACCATCAATCGCCCATTGATCTTCAGGACTATTTTTACGGATGATTACTTCACCATTTTTTACCAATTGCGTTTTTTCATTCGAAATCCACTTCAGCTTCGCTTTCACGGCCAGCCCGAAAAGAGGATGTAAATCCTCGGATGGGAGCAATGAAAGTTCAGCAATATCGATGTGTTCTATCTCATTTATCAGTTTTTTTGCAGTACCTTTCTTCCCTTCCGACAAGACAAGTGAAAGAAGATTGTCATCATGCTGATTGATTGCTACTTCCATAATATGAAGGCTCTCATACGGGTCCATGTTGTATAAATACCTATGAAGTTCTCCACCGGCTTTTAGAATCATCAATTTATGAGCCAAATCGGGTGTCGGGGTTTTGTGTGTGGTACTGCCATAAAAATGAACACAAAAGTGTCCAGGAAATCCATTTTGGAGTGCTCCGGCTCCATGCGGCATTCCGTTCATGGAAGCAGGGATCAAAAGGTCTTTGTATTGAACCAAAATAGCTCTTCTATCCCAACTCCATTTACCCCCATATATACTTTTCATGATTTTTGTATCTTTTCTTGTAAGGGGCTGGACATCTGCATGTTTACTCCCTGCCCTCCGCTGCACATTGAAATAAAGACCTGTTTCCACGTCAATGATCGTGAAAAATGATTTATTCGGTATCATTTCATTTACAGTACGCCACGGCAGAAGTTCAATCGAAAAAGAGGGGCGCGGATCATTTATGGCACTTTCATTTTCTATCTTCATTACAGCTTCACCTTGTCCAGTCATAATAAAAAGGAAAAGAAGATAAACAATGAGGGTCCTTGCAAAATACATAATGAACCATACCTTTTTTTCTATAGTTTCTGAATGAACCTCAAATGAATAAGCTGTAATTATTGGAAATCATTATCCTTCACATTTTCTACATGAAAGTAAATTACTCACCTATACTACTGAGGAAGGGAATGATAACCGTTGATACAGCTATTGACAAAACTAACTTTGATCACTCTTCTTTCATTTCCTGTTATGAAAGAAACCTCCGCCGGTCAAATCGATATTACCTTTCAAGAAAGCCAGCTTTCGTCCTATCAAAAAAACGATTTATTATATAAAGGCATTGACGAACCACTTCTCAACCCAGAAGTGAGTGCAAAGATCATCGAAGACATAAACAAGAAAGTGTCGGTTCCGCCCCGTGATTCATATTTGGATGAAAACAATCAGATTATACAGCATGAAAATGGATATACTTTACATGAAAAAAAGTTCAATAACCTGCTGTTGGAAGCTTTACTCTCTAAGGGCTCAACTTCGATTGAAGTACCCTTAAAAGTAATATATCCCAGAGTGGATAGTGAATTGCTTTCTTCGATCCGGACCAAGCAAATCGGACAATATGTCACTTATTTCAACCGACATAATATGGAACGGTCTCATAATATTGCACTTGCAGCAAATGAAATCAACAATACAGTTGTCTTTCCCGGTGAAGTATTTTCATTTAACAAAGTCGTGGGTAAACGTACAAAAGACAAAGGTTATAAAAAGGCTCCCGTCATAGTAAGAGGAGAGCTTTCAGAAGATATCGGGGGAGGTATTTGTCAGGTCTCTTCCACTCTATACAATGCTGTCGATCTTGCGGGGGTTAAAATAGTCGAACTTTTTCATCATAGTAAAAGGGTCCCTTATGTTCCTCACGGAAGAGATGCTACTGTGAGTTGGTATGGTCCTGATTTCGTTTTCGCAACATTTATAATCAGCCCCTCTTGATCCGTTCGAAAGTATACGGGGGCCAGCTGATTGTAACAATCCATTCATCCGATACAATCAATGTTAAAAAAAGGGATGTACCACCTTCAACCAAGGATTTACCTCAAGAATTTCGAAAATCGACATACTGAAACATGCATCTCCTACAGAAGATGCATGTGATTGATCAGTGAAATTAATGATATTCCAAAAACTCTATTCTATTTCCAAAAGGGTCTGATACAAAAAAACGGTTTCTGCCATTAATCGGGGTATCTTCTTTTACTTCAATGCCTTTCAGAGTTAAGGTACTGCGAAAGCTGTCCAGCCCTTCTACAAGCAACCCCGGGTGAGCTTTTGTTGCTGGAACAAAATCTTTCTGAATACCTACATGAATCTCCTGTGAGCCAAACTGGAACCAACAGCCTCCTCTTCCACGCAGGTTTTCAGGTTTGGGAATCTCCTTCAACCCTATTATTTCTCCATAAAACCTCCTTGCATCTGATTCACAATTTTCAGGTGCAGCCAATTGAATATGATCAATTCCTTTAAATGATACCGACATCAAGTCTCTCCTCTTTCAATGGTTGATGGATTAATTTTACCATAAAATTCTAATATTGGTGCAAAAAAAAAGCTGCAAAGTATGCAGCTTATCATAATCATTATTGCACGTTTTTAATACCATCTATTACTGTTGAGATTAGTAATTCAAGATCTTCCACTTCGATATTCAGAGGAGGTGAAAGTGTCAAGACATTGTTATATCCGGCGACAGTCGCCCCATTTTTTCCTATGATCACGCCGTTTTGTTTGCAATATGAAATCACCTTGTTTACTTTATCCACTTCCAATGGTTCTTTTGATTGTTTATCCTTGACCATCTCGATCCCAATCAGCAGTCCTTTTCCTCGTATGTCACCAACGAGGTTATGCCCCTGCAGCTGATTCTTGAGACTATTCAGTGCCGTTTCTCCCAGCTCCGCAGATCTAGTGAAGAGATCTTCGTTTTCCATGATTTCAAGGTTTTTCAAGGCGAGAGCACAGGCTGCAGGATTCCCTCCGAACGTATTGATGTGGCGGAAGTAATCATATTCTTCAGATCCTTTAAAGGCTTCATATATCTCACGCTTGACGGCCGTAGCAGATAACGGCAGGTAAGCGGATGTGATTCCTTTGGCCATCGTGATGATGTCCGGCTTCACGTCATAATTCATGAAGCCAAACGGCTTGCCCGTGCGGCCGAAACCGCATATCACTTCATCGACGATCATCAATGCCCCGTGTTTCTCACACACTTCTTTAGCTGCTTTCATATATTCTTCCTGAGGTATTAATATACCTCCTCCCGTTATGATCGGCTCCATTATCAGAGCAGCCACGGTTTCACTGAGCTCCCAGGTCATTGCCTGGTCAATCGCTTTCACACCAGGTAATTCATGTGGGGATTCCCCCCCTGCTTCATCACGGTATGAGTCCGGCGGAGCTACATGGATGAAACCAGGAGCCAAGGGTTCGTATTTATATTTCCTTTGTGCCTGCCCTGTAGCAGCCAAAGCACCCATTGAATTTCCATGATACGCTCTATATCTCGAAACAATCTTGTAACGTTCTCCTTCACCCTTCTGCTGATGATATTGGCGGGCTATTTTGAATGCCGTCTCATTGGCTTCCGAGCCGCTGTTGGAGAAAAATATCACATATTCATCCCCCAGTAACCCGTTAAGTTTTTCCGCCAGCTTAATAGCGGGCTGATGACTTTGTGTGAGAGGGAAGTAGGCCATTTTTTTCAGCTGCTCATATGCAGCTTCTGCCAGTTCCTGTCTCCCGTATCCAACGTTCACACACCATAATCCAGCCATTCCGTCAAGATATTTCTTGCCTTCATTATCCGTTACCCAGGAACCCTTTGACTCGGTCACAACCATCGTCCCAGCAGGATTATACGGCTTCATGGAATGCCATATATATTGTTCATCCTGCTTCAGCCACATATCTTGATCAGTTTTCACCAATGGTAACTCCTCCTACTCTCTTTTCTAGAAATCGAATCTTGAGGTAATCATTTTCTTCCTAGTAAAGAAATTTACTCCGTCTTTTCCGTTAACATGCATGTCTCCATAGAAAGAATCCTTCCACCCTGAAAATGGAAAGAATGCCATGGTAGCCGGTACACCAACATTGATCCCTAACATACCCGCATCAGCTTCTTCCCGGAACTTTCTTACTGCTTTAGCATCTTTTGTGTAGAGGGTCGCCCCATTTCCAAAACGGGATTTGCGAATATATTCAAGTCCTTCATCTAAATCTTCTGCACGCAGCAGACTCAGCACCGGGGCAAACATTTCTTCTTTCGCAATGGTCATCTCAGGAGTCACATGATCGAAAATCGTTGCTCCCAAAAAGTTTCCTTCTTTCAAATCATCCATTTCCTTTCTTCCGTCACGAATCAGGGAAGCGCCTTCCTCGAGGCCTTTTTCAATGTATTTAAGAGTCCGGTCCCGATGTTCACTTCTGATTACAGGCGTGAGCAGTACTTCATCGTCCATTCCATTTCCGATACAAAGTTCATCCGCTTTCTTTTTAAGTGCATTAACAAATGGTTCGTTGTCTCCTACTACTACGACTGCACTGCAGGCCATGCACCGTTGTCCTGCACTTCCAAACGCAGAGCTGATGATGTGGTCCGCCGCTTTGTCCATATCTGCATCAGGCATTACCACGTGATGATTTTTCGCTCCGGACAAAGCCTGGACCCGTTTCCCTTGAGAAGCCGATTTTTCATAAACATATTTTGCTACAGGCTGAGACCCGACAAATGATATCGCTGCAATATCACGATGTTCAATCAGCCCGTTCACCACATCATGCGCCCCATGGACTACATTCAGCACACCTTCAGGAATTCCAGCTTGGGTAAATAATTCAGCAAGTTTGTTAGCAAGGATCGGTGTTCTTTCCGATGGTTTAAGCACAAAAGTATTTCCACATGCAACAGCAAGGGGGAACATCCAGAGCGGCACCATCATCGGAAAATTGAAAGGTGTTATTCCAGCGACAACTCCCAGCGGATAACGGAACATCTCGGAATCTATTTCTTCTGCAATGCCGCTGAGTGTTTCACCCATCATCAACGTCGGGGCACCGCATGCAAATTCCACACATTCAAGCCCGCGCTGTACTTCACCATATGCTTCTTTATATGACTTTCCGTTTTCCTGCACTACGAGCTTGGCTAATTCTTCATGATTGTCGGATAAAAGAGTATGGTATTTATAGAGGATTCTCGCTCTCTTCGGGACAGGTGTTTTCTTCCAGGATTTCGAAGCTTCTTTAGCTGACTGAACCGCGCGATCGACATCTTCTTTAGTCGAAATCGGAACGTTTGCCAGCTCTTCATTTGTTGCGGGATTCAAGACCTTCATCGTTTGCGAACTTAGTGATTCCACCCATTTCCCATTGATATAATTTTTCAAAACGGCTACTTCTTTTTTAATGACCGACATTTAAACTCCTCCTTGAGCACTTTTGGATAGCACAGATTCACCAGGCATAAGCGTTTTGAAGTGTATACTTCCATTATGAAAGATGAAGTAAGGGCTTTCATTAGACAAAATGTAAAGTAACCCGGGTTGTACATTGGACAATTCGTTCTTTGAAACTTTAACTTCGGCCTCTCATTTTACGGCCGACTGTCTCATTACATCCTTTAATGGGTCGAGATAATCATGAGCTGCCAATAAAAACTCAATCGCTAACCTTTTATCCGAACTCATATAGTCTTTACCAAGCAATTCTTCAATTTTCTTCAGACGATGATACAGCGTTTGCCTGACGATAAATAATTTCTTTGCCGTTTCTTGTTTTGAACCCTGACAGCTTAAGAATACTTTTAGAGTCAATAATAAACTTCCTTCGTTTTCTGCATCATACAAAATGATGGGACTCAAGTATTCTTCAATCATCCCCCATAGATCCACATTATTGTTTACGATGGAAATCAGCCTATAAAGGTGTAAGTCATCAAAGAAAAAGAACCGGTGATTCCCTCTGACTTTCGAACGGAACAACAAACTTTCCCTTGCAGTTTTGAAGCTTAGATGAATGTTCATCATTTCTTCCTGATATTTACCTATGGAAATGACAATGTCTTTTCCTTTCGATAGGAAATGCGAACTCTGAATCTTCTCAAGCGCGGTCTTCAATCGATTCTTCCAATCCATCTGTTTTCTGGTATCAAGAAGGATGAATAGTAAATCATCTCCATCTTTCTCAGGCAGTGCGTGGAACCCCTGCTGCTCGAATATACTTCTTGCGACTAGATTGAAATAAGTAAAATCCTGAGCTTCCTGACCTTTCATTTCACTAAATACACAAACGACTCCTCCATGAAAATTCATTCTTAAGCCTCTTAAATAAGCCTCAAGTCTTTCGCTGGACTGCTCACCTTTCAGCCATGACATAATCCACTTGGATTCTTCGATTCTCTTTTTTTCATTGAAATAGAGTTCCCTCATTAAAAATTGAGCAAGTGCAGTGGAAGTCCTGTCCAAAAGCAAGGTTTCATATTCACCAAAGGGATGATCATCCCTAAAAATGAAAAGCTCTGCATATTCCTGATCAAACAAAATGACTTTTGCAGAAGCAAAATCACTTCCGGGGCTCTTAAAATGTTCTTCATACTTACTTCGCACTTTTAATTCCTCTGAACGCCTCATCGGGGGATGAAGCTGCGGTTCTTGTTCCTTCAATTGGAAAATAACGGGTACCCCTAATTCTTTATGTAATAACTTTAGTATTTCTTGAGAATGATTGACGGTCAGCAATCTCTTATTAAGCACTTGAGCAAAATCATCTAATTTTTTCATCATTTCATATTGCTGGTTGATAAGGACGGAATGGATATCCTGTGTGATGCTGACAAACGGCACTTCTTCATCAAATACTATAATAGGAAAATCGTGTTGTTCAGCCAATTGGATGACCGATGGTGGGATCGTTGAGATATTCGTGTCAAGTTCTACACATAAGGCTGCGGCTTCACTTTGTATAAGTTGTTTCAGCAAGCAAATGAACGCAGACTCTTCCTTTAAAGCCAACCCTGTAGTAAGAATCAATTCATTACCGTTGAGTAAGTTCTTGATAGAGGTAACTTCAACCACATGAACCCATTTCACCTGACGCTGAATACCCTTGTGACCCGCTATGACCCTTGAATGTTCAAAATATCTTCTGGAAAGTATCGATTGAACCGAGTGATAATAAAGACTTTTCATCATCTTCTCCTTCTTCTGGCATAATACGTTCAATTGGGTAGACGTAAATAGATAAAAAGGATTGGAATAACCAACCCTTTACTCATCTGCTGGGATCAAAATGTGAACCTCTGAATGGCAGAACTTGATCCATTCTTCTTCCGATATTTCAGGTGAAGAAAGAAAGGATATCATCCATTCCACAAGATCCTCGGATGTGTCCATTTTGCTCGGGAACAATTGAAGTTTCTCCATTTCACTTATCTTATCTTTGGCCAGTTCAGGCAGGTTCTCCATTTATATCCCCCTTTCGTCTTATGAATGGATCAAAAGGTTTGAAAAGTACTTTCTTGCATTGGCTGTTTTTATATGAAGTGTCGCACTTCGTTTATTTTCTGAATGCTTAAAAACGACGTATGCCCCGCTTAAATTCTCTGTCACTTTTTCTATTTTGAATCCTTTTTGAATAAGAAAATCCATTTTATCCCGTTCATTTAAGAATTCTTGATATTCCGACATAAGCAACCTCCCTCATTAGCCTCTTAATATTCCAAGGTTTCTATAGATACAGTTCCATAGAAGCCTTAAAGAAACAACCTTAACGGAACCAAAAATTAAACGGTGGCACTTGTACCAGCAGGGGCTTCTTCAATTGATCTGTCACCTTCAAGATCAATCTCCCAGTCCCGTCCTGCCGAAATGCCTAAATACTTATCGTCATCCGGGTCGAGTAACTCCGCCTGTTCATATTTTTGGAACCACCAAAACTTGGCGAGGAAATAGTAACAAACAGCTCCTGCACCAAAGCCAACCAGGAATGAAAAGCTAGGGACAAAATAAGAAGCAACCGCTCCGATAATCCAAGAGATGAAACCGGCCAGGTTAACTCCATTCATATATTTGTATTGACCATGATCTTCATATAGAGCAGGAACATTCACTCTTCGCTTTCTGATTAAATAATAATCTGCAACCAGAATTCCGACGATTGCGGATAATATACCTCCTATAAACAAAAGAACAGGAATGATGACTCCAAATAAATTCCACGGCTGCACGAGAGTCCCGACGAGACCTGCCGTAAATACGCCTGCCCAAAATGGGAATTTTGGTCCGCCTACGTTAGAGAAAATAGTCGCTGCCGGTACAACATTCGCTGCAATATTTGTCGACCATTGAGCCAGGACAATCATGAGCAAAAGAATACCAAGTACTAAACCTCCGGCAGCTTCCTGCAGTGCAATGACAGGATCATAATTTAAGACTGCAATATAGGATACAGCACCGATTAATACCATGAATGTCTGTGTAATCGGGAGAGTGATCAAATTTCCAATCAAAGAGCTTTTATTTCGTTTAAACCAATTCTTCTCATTTCGAGGAGCCTTCATAAAGCGTGATATCGATGGGATATCGGCTGCCAAGGTCGCCCAGAATCCCATATTACTAAAAATGACAACGAGAAATGCTGTGACTGCCGCTCCTCCTGTAACAGGACTTTCCACCCAATTCCATATATCTCTCCCTTCTGCAGCTGCAGACTCAGATAGAGAAGAATACATCCATACGGATATTAAAATGATGACGGGAGCTGCAAGGTCGGCAAACCTTTCAACCGCTTTGATCCCCAGTGCTGTGTTGATTAATTGCAATAAAGCAAAAATCATGAAACATACAAACCAGTTATCAAAACCATATAAGAGGTTCAAAATTCCATTCATTGCAGTGGCTCCGAAATAGGTATTGATACCAAACCACATAGAGGCTGCTACCCCTCTGACCAGTGATGGAATATGAGTCCCTAATGTTCCGAATGGAGCCCGCATGTATACTGGAAAAGATAATCCATGTTCCACCCCAATATCACCTGTCAAGGTAATAAAAAGTCCAATTGCTAAAGAGCCTATGAGAGTGGCCAAGAGTACAAGGGGAAGCGGTAAAGACATCACTCCTGCTCCTCCGATGGCGAATGTGGCAAGCACGACCACCATACCGACCCACATGAATGAATATCCTAATTTCGTGATTTTTCTATCTTTCTCTTTTACCGGCAGTAAATCAGGTGACTTCAAATAGCTTGTTTTCAACATGAACACTCCTTTTTGTGTGCTTCAAATGGCAAAACCAAACGAATCCAAGAGAGGCATGGGAGCAGGACAAACCATTCTGCTCCTCATGCAGGAGCTGTTCTACTATTAAGCAAGATTCATAAGTCGAGTGAAACTAGGATTTAGAAGGTTGTAAGGCTTCGCTCTCTTCTTTCGAAAGTTGTTTTCCGTATCTCGCTCTCTTAACATACTTTCCTTTCCCCAATTTGCCCACGAACTGCTTATCTTTAATGACATATTCACCTCTGGATAATACAGAAACGGGTTCTCCCTTGATTTTCATTCCCTCAAACGGGTTATAGTCCGCTGCCATATGATGGTTCTCTGCGGATATGACCCGTTCCACATTAGGGTCGAAAATCACCACATCTGCATCCGATCCTGCTGCAATGGTCCCTTTTTGCGGGTAAAGACCAAATAGTTTCGCACTTCGTGTGGACATGATATCAACAAACTGATTCAAGGTAATCCTTCCTTTTTCAACTCCTTCTGAGAATAATATTGATACACGGTCCTCAATGATCGGTCCGCCATTTGGAATTTTAGTGAAGTCCCCTAATCCAAGTTCTTTCTGCCCTTTAAAGTCAAAGGAACATTGATCGGATCCAAGTGTTTGAAGCTCGCCGCTTTTTAATGCATTCCATAATACATCCTGGTTCCACTTTTCGCGCAGCGGCGGGGACCACACGTATTTAGCGCCTTCAAAATTCGGCCGTTCCAAGTAAGTTTGATCAAGCACTAGATATTGGGGACAGGTCTCACCCCACACGTTAAGACCCTTGCTTCTTGCCTCGGCTATTTGTTTTACAGCTTCAGAACAGGATACATGGACCACATACAATTGAGAATCAGCAAGCCCTGTTAACTTCGCTGCTCTTCCCGTGGCTTCCCCTTCAAGCTCGGGAGGTCTCGTCAATGCATGGTAAATTGGGTCTGTATTCCCCTCAGCCAGTGCTTTTTCTGTCAGATACTCGATGACATCACCGTTTTCGGCATGCACCATGACCAGGGCACCAAGGTCTTTTGCTGCCACCAAGGTACGGAACAAGGTTTCATCATCTGCCTGAAAAACATTTTTATACGCCATGAAAACTTTGAAAGATGTAATACCTTCTTTTTCAATCACCTCAGGAAGCTGGCTTAATACTTCCTGATTGATTTCGCCTATCATCAAATGAAAGCTGTAATCGATCACAGCCTTATCCTTTGACTTTGCATGCCATGTATCAATTGCATTTTGAAGGGGTTCACCTTTATTGGTCAAACAGAAATCGATGAGTGTTGTCGTTCCCCCAAAGGCAGCAGCTATTGTGCCTGTCTCGAAATCATCTTTAGAGACTGTACCGCCGAATGGCATTTCCAAGTGGGTATGCGGATCAATCCCGCCGGGAAAAATATACTTCCCTTCGGCGTCAATGACTTCAGCATCACTGTTGTCAAAACCCTTTCCAATACTGATGATTTTTTCATCTTCGATAAGAATATCGGCCTTATAGATATCCGCTGCTGTAACGATTGTTCCATTTTGAATTATTTTTTTCATTTCTCACCCTCCTGATTATTTCACCGCATTCGTTTCACACTGTGCCAATTTACCAAGTGCAGCCTGACGTTCATTCCATGTCATCGGCATATGGCCGCTAGGTACTTCCACCATATCGATTGCACCATCCACCGGACACACGATTGAACACAGATTGCAGCCCACACAATCTTCTTCGCGCACCTTTAAATAACTGTTTCCTTTTGGGTCTTTAAGCATGTCGATACATTGGTGAGAGGTATCTTCGCAAGCGATATGGCATTTGTTGCAATTGATGCACACATCATTATTTATTTTCGCTACCACACTGTAATTAAGATCTAAATTCCCCCAATCGGAATATCTAGGTACTGATTTCCCGACAAGATCCTTTACAGACGAAATGCCTTTTTCATCAAGGTAGTTATTTAGTCCATCAAGCATATCTTCGACAATTCTGAAACCATGATGCATAGCGGCCGTACATACCTGAACACCTGATGCACCCATCAGCATATATTCCACGGCATCCTGCCAATTTGATACTCCTCCCATGCCGGAAATCGGAACATTGATACGAGGATTGCGTGCACACTCAGCCACCATATTCAGCGCTATAGGCTTCACTGCCGGTCCACAATAGCCGCCGTGCGCGCCTTTACCTGCTACATGAGGAATGGTGTTCCAGCTGTCGAGATCGACGCCCGCCAGACTATTGATTGTATTGATCATACTTACTGCATCAGCTCCGCCTTTAACGGCTGATTCTGCTGTTACGGTGATATCCGTTATGTTAGGAGTCAATTTAACGATGACAGGTGTTTTTGCCACTTCTTTCACCCAGTACGTTTGTTTTTCGACCAATTCCGGAACCTGACCTGAGGCAGCTCCCATTCCCCTTTCGGCCATCCCATGCGGACATCCGAAATTAAGCTCTAATCCATCGACACCGATATCCTCCACTTTCTTGACAATCTCATGCCACTTCTCCTGCTTTGGTTCTACCATCAATGAAGCAATGATTGCATGATTCGGGAAACGCTTTTTCGTTTCATAAATCTCTTTTAAATTCACTTCCAATGGTCGATCCGTAATGAGTTCGATGTTATTAAAGCCCGCTACACGCTGTCCGTTAAAACCTACCGCCGCAAATCTTGACGATACGTTGATAATCGGTTCCCCCAGCGTTTTCCAGACGGCGCCTCCCCAACCAGCTTCAAATGCTCTTTGCACCTGATAACCCGAATTGGTAGGCGGTGCTGATGCCAGCCAAAAAGGATTCGGTGATTTAATTCCTGCTAAATCAATGCTTAAATTTGCCATGTGTTTCCCCCCTCTAACAAATCTTAATTGATCTGAAGCGACGTCAATTTACTATGAAGGTGATGGGCCGCCTTCTTACCTTGTTCAGCAGCTGTCACGACCATCGCTTCCCCGATTCCTTTTCCGAAAACTACATCACCGCAAGCCAATACTTTCGGATTGGAAGTTTGAAGTGTATCCTTATCCACTTGGACGACTCCGCCTTTATGTGCCAATTGGAATTGATCGATTAAAGATTGATGCCTTGTTTGACCGATCGCTTTAATAACAGCATCAACCGGTAAGGTAAATTCGGATCCTTCTACCGGAACGGGACGGCGCCTTCCATCTTCGCCCGGTTCGCCAAGCTCCATTTTCAAACATTCAATCCCTATCACCCTGCCATCTTCATTTCCAATAATTCTCTTAGGAGCTGTAAGCCATCGGAATTCCACTCCATCCTGTTTTGCAAATTCATATTCAAAATCATAAGCCGTCATCTCTTCCAACGTACGACGGTATAAGATCTTTACATTTTCAGCTCCCAATCGAACTGAACAAGTCGCACCATCAATGGCAGTATTCCCAGCTCCGATGACAACCACTTTTTTACCGATATACTCATTTGAAATCTCACCGCTCTTGGTGGACTTTACAAACTCTATGGCATCATGAACCCCTTCAAGATGCTCCCCTTCAATATTCAGGGGAGGTACATGTGACATGCCGGCAGCCAGTATGACAAAGTCATGGCTATCCAGGATTTCTTCTGCAGAAATATCTTCACCGACCTTGGTATTTGTCCTTATCTCAACATTCAGTTTCCTGACTTGCTCTACTTCCCAATAGGAGATACTTTGTGGAAGGCGGAACGACACAATGCCATACGTGTTTAAACCCCCAGCTTGTTCAGCCGCTTCGAATATGGTTACTTCATAACCAAAACGTGCTAATTCCCTGGCTGCGGATAATCCTGCAGGCCCTCCTCCGACAATCCCTACCTTCTTTCCGTTTGGTTCACCTGCTTCAAATAAAACAGCGTCATTATGCCGCGCCCAATCGGTAGCATAACGTTGGAGATCACCAATCATAATTGGCTTTGTGGAGTGATTAAGAACACATGCACCTTCGCATAACTCCTCAGTCGGGCATACCCTTGAACAGCTTGCGCCGACAGGATTCGAACTCATTATCGTTTTTGCGGAGCCCTTAAAGTTTCCGGAAGCAATCTTCTTAATAAATGAAGGGATGTCAATTCCCGTTGGACATGCTTGAATGCAAGGTGCGTCGTAGCAATACAGACATCGATTCGCTTCTTCCAAAGCATCTCTGTTGGATAAACCTTTATGTGCCTCCTGAAAATTCTCCTCAAGATTAAGTAATGATAATGTCTTGGACACAATAGCTTCCCCCTATTCCCCCTGTTAATAAATTCATAAAGCCAAACAGTTACAGGCTGACAAAGAATGCATGCAAAGAGCGTTTCGATGTCAGCCTATTTTGTTAAGGCAACTGCGCTGGATTAATAAAGACAGCGGCACTGGCCAAATCAAGGAAGCAGCGCTGTCATTTCGTTGTACGTTTCAGGTCTGCGATCACGATAGAACTGCCAAGTATCTCTCACTTCACGGATCAATTTCTTGTCCATTTCCCCGATGATGACTTCATCTTTGTCTCTGCTTCCGATTGAAACAAACCCGCCTCGGGGATCTACCAGATAAGATTGTCCGTAAAATTCCCCCATGTTCCAGGGTCCTTCATAACCGACCCGGTTAATTGCTCCCAAATAATAACCGTTTGCTACGGCATGGGCAGGCTGTTCAAGTTTCCATAAATATTCAGAAAGCCCGGCAACGGTAGCAGAAGGATTAAATACGACTTCTGCTCCCTTCAACCCTAATAATCTTGCTCCCTCAGGGAAGTGCCGGTCATAACAGATATACACCCCGACTTTTGCATAGGCCGTATCGAAAACCGGATAACCCAGGTTGCCTGGTTTAAAGTAGTACTTCTCCCAGAAGCCATACCCTTCGCTGCCAACTGCGACATGAGGAATATGCTGCTTTCTGTATTTGCCGAGATACGAACCATCAGCATCGATCACAGCAGCTGTATTGTAATAGGTGGCTATTCCTTCTCTTTCATAGATTGGGAGAACGATCACGACATTCAGCTCTTTAGCTAATTCCTGAAAGCGTTTCGTCGTAGGCCCATTCGGAATTTCTTCTGCAGAATCATACCATTTAGGATTTTGTTCTGAGCAAAAATAGGGGCCATAGAAAATTTCCTGTAAACAAATGATTTGTGCCCCTTTTTTTGCTGCATCCCTTACTAATTCAATGTGTTTTATAATGGACTGTTCCTTATGGACTTCTACCGGTTCACTTCCATCTACATCATGAGAAGCTTGAATAAGACCAATTTTCACTTTGTCTGACATCCCTATTCCTCCTAGACTAATAGATTAATTCCAATAGTAAGCGCTTTCATGTTTTTTGTTGCTTATCGAGCGCTTACTAAATTTCACGGATCTGATGATGTCTGAATATTTTGTCTTTTCAACTCATTTTAACTTGTACATTTTTAAATTGCACTATACACTATGTAAAATCAGCTCCTTTGACTTTTGGTCATTATGTATATTCTTAAATAGAATAAACTATTTATAGGAGTTGAATTAACGTTAGCATATGTATTCTGCGAAATATGTAAAATAATTAGGGTAATTCTTTAAAATAGCTCGTTTTTTATCGACAAAATATTCAGAATTCTAATCAAATATACTTAAAAACCCGAACTAATTTGAATACTAAAATTCAAAATATTAGTTCGGGTTTACTCAGATAAAACACTTTTGTCCTTGTGTCTGAAAATCTATGAATTTACAGATTTAACATTTAGGGATTTTTGCCTTACTGGTCGATATTTAAGTAATTGCCGGATGAACCAGATCAGTACGGCTGTCCAGATGACAGCTCCTATGATCATGGATTCAGTATATGGAAGGTGAAATCCTTCCGGTGCATAAAAGATATAAGAGCTGACCACAGCTGTCATGAATAAAGCGGGAATGCTGCAGATCCAATGAAACTTCTGATTTTGGAGAAGATAAACAGCAGCAGTCCACAGCATGACAGTTGCTACTACCTGATTGGACCAGCCTACGTATCTCCATAGGAAGGTATAATCTATCTGAGTCAGCAGGAATGTCGGCAGTGCTACAGGGATAACCAGAAGTGCAGGAAGCCACTTTCCTTTCAGCTCTTTTTTTCTCCAATCAGTCAATAGATCTACGAGCATCATTCTTGAAGATCGTAATGCAGTGTCACCGGTGGTTACCGGCAGGATGATGACACCGAGTACCGCCAGGATGCCGCCAAGGGTACCAAGGGTCGTTTTGCTGATTTCATTTACAACTCCTGCAGGACCTCCAGCAGCCAATGCTTCCTGAAGCCCTCCGGTACCATTGAAGAATGCCATTCCCGCAGCAGCCCAGATCAATGCGATGATACCTTCGGCCACCATTGCTCCATAAAACACTTTCCTTCCTTCGCTTTCCTTTTTTAACGTTCTGGCAAGGATCGGGCTTTGTGTAGAATGGAAGCCTGATATCGCTCCGCATGAAACAGTCACCATCAGCAGCGGCCATAACGGAAGCTCCTGAGGATGTAGATTGTCCAGTGTCAGGTTCGGTACAGGATGTTCGAAGAAGAACAACCCTATACCAATCGCGACTGCCATAAATATCAGGACTGCACCGAAAATCGGATATACCTTACCGATGATTTTGTTGATGGGCAAGACAGTGGCAACAATAAAATATGTAAAAATTATTAACAATGATGCCATGAAGGATAATGGTGTCACTTCGGCCATCAATTGAGCAGGTCCTGAAGTAAATGCTGCTGCTACAAGTATCATCAAGATGATAGAGAGAATATTCATTACAGATCTGACATGTCTTCCAAGGTATCTTCCCACTAATGAAGGAAATTGAGCTCCATTATGCCGGAGTGATAACATGCCCGAAAAATAATCATGTACAGCTCCTGCGAAAAGTGTACCCACGACGATCCATATGAATGCGACCGGTCCGTATAAAGCCCCTAAAATGGCTCCAAAGATCGGCCCGAGTCCTGCGATATTCAATAATTGAACCAAGCTCGCTTTCCACCAGCTCATTGGCATGTAATCAAAATCGTCTTTGCTGGCGTATGCAGGTGTGAGGTTCGAGTCATCTATACCGAAAATCTTCTCGACCACCTTTGAATAAATCATATAACCCGTTACTAAAATACAGACTGATGCAAGAAATGTCAGCATCAAGATGTCCTCCCTTCAGATGAAATTAAGATTCATTTTAATACGTTAAACGACAAATAACAACAGAATTTTCTAAAAAGATATTGTTTTCAGATAATATGGCCTGACTTTTTATTTCATGATTCCATTAACAACAATGATGTAAGGGATTACATCAATCCCCAAAAAAAATTTATTTATTTTTGCATAAAGTCGAATGACATCAATGATGTAAAAAGAATAATACGCAAAAAAAAAGAAGCTGACTCTCGATTGAGATAAGCTTCCTTCAAGTTAACGGTTATAACCTGGTTGAATATCGTTCACAGGCGGATATGAAGTCCATGTTTCCTCTATCTTCTGCAATATCAAATGGTGTTTGATTGGCATCATTTCTGAAATCAGGGTCAGCGCTGAATTCCAACAGCAGTGTCACAAGATCTTCATCTCCTTCAAAAGCAGCGACATGGAGGGGTGTATATCCTTCTGAATCAATACCATGAATGTCTGCTCCTTCTATTAATAAAAATTCAACCAATTCCTTAGGGGCTTTACCTGCTATCGCAGCATGCAATGCACTATTGGATGGTATATAAGATACCTTAGAATTTGATACTGACTTGATATCCGCACCATAATTCAATAAAAGCTGGACAATCCCCATCTGCCCGTAATGAGCTGCTACTCCGAGTGCAATCAATCCGTTTTCATCCTCTGCATTACATAAATTTGTATCCGCCTGCAAGGACTGCTCTACGACATCTATATCCCCGTTTTGGATAGCTGCAAAAAATCCTTTTACAGTAACCGGTGTCATCCTTCTCACCTCATTTACATGATTATTAAGAATATTCTATCAATATACAGAGAAAAAAGATAGGGAAGCAATCCCTATCTTTCTTTTATATTATTGATCAAGTTTTAATTTTGCGAGCGCATCAGCCAGAGCTGTATTGACAGGTTCATCTTTTTGCTGGGTTTTTAAGTATTGATTCACATCACGTTTACTGGCCTTGTTGTGTTTATCTTTTTTCCTTCGCTCATTGAAGGCGGACAGTTTCTCTTTATGTCCACATACGCACACGAACAGCTGCCCTTCGCCTTCTCCCCGCAAGTCTAATCTCTTTTGGCAGTTTGGGCAGCGTGCGTTTGTTTTCTTGCTTATATTTTTCCGATGTCCGCATTCACGGTCCTGACATACTAATTTCTTTCCATTTTTATTTTTGATCTCTAACATCAGGCTGCCGCAGTCTGGACATTTTGTTCCAGTGAGGTTATCATGTGAAAACTTCTTATCTGAATATTTTATTTCGTGAACAGACTTTTTAGTATAATCTTTAATTTCCCTCATGAATTCCCGCTTTTCCAGAGAGCCTTTCGCAATTTTATCAAGCTTAAGCTCCCACTCAGCTGTAAGGGAAGGAGAACGCAATTCATCCGGCGCAAGATCCAATAATTGTTTTCCTTTGGAAGTAAGATATATTTCTTTACCCTTCTGCTCCATGGAACCTGAGTTGAATAGCTTCTCAATGATGTCAGCCCTGGTCGCAACGGTTCCAAGTCCGCCTGTCTCCCCAATGGTTTCCAGAAGCTTCTTGCTGCTTTCTTTCATGTATTTTACAGGGTTCTCCATTGCTGCTAATAAAGTCCCTTCATTAAAACGGCTTGGCGGAGCGGTCAACCCTTCCGTTTCCACAACTGAAAGGATGTTTACTACAGTACCGGCCTCCATTTTACCCAATAGCTGATCTTCATCATGATCAAACCCGTATACATCTTTCCAGCCGCTTTCTTTAACCCTTTTACCCTTTGTGTGGAACTGTTCGCTGCCAATCTTCAGATCAACTTTCGTCTGCTCATATTGATAAGGAGGTAAGAATACCGCCAGAAAACGTTTCACGATCAAGTCATATATCTTTACTTCCCTGTCCTGTAAACGTTGAAGAAAAGGAGTCTCCTCTGTCGGGATGATTGCATGGTGATCACTGACTTTGCGATCATCGACGTAGGCATTAGACAATGAAATAGAGCTTTTCAAAGCTTTATTGACAGTAGGACGATAAGGCTGGATATTAATTGCCTTCAGACGTTCCTTTAATGTATCAATGATATCCGAAGAGAGGTGCTTGCTGTCAGTACGCGGATACGTTACAAGCTTATGTTGTTCATATAGCTTTTGCATGATCGAGAGTGTCTCTTTTGCACTGAAGCCATAAATTTTATGTGCATCCCTCTGTAATTCAGTAAGATCATAGAGGGACGGGGCATATTGTTTTTTCAGGGTGGTTTTCACTGACTTGACGGTACCGGTTTTCTCATTCTTAATGGAAGTTAAAATTCCATTCAGCTCTTCTTTGGAAAATGTTTTCGTATCACCCTTGGAATTAGTCCAGAGGAAAGTCCCCTTGTCAGTTGCAGCTTTGATACCATAATAAGCTTTGGGTTTGAATTGCTTTATATCCTCTTCCCTCTGCGCGATGATACTCAACGTGGGAGTCTGCACCCTTCCACAGGACAGCTGTGCATTATGCTTGGTTGTTAATGCTCTCGTGGCATTCATACCTACATACCAGTCTGCTTCAGACCTTGCTTGGGCGGCTTCATATAAATTCTCATATTTCTTCGCGTCCTTCAGTTTGCTGAAGCCTTCTTTTATGGCTTTATCAGTAACAGATGAAATCCAAAGCCGTTTAAGGGGCTTATGGACTCTTGCTTTTTCGATTATCCAGCGTGCAACAAGTTCGCCTTCTCGTCCCGCATCAGTGGCGATTACAATGGTACCGACATCAGGACGGTTCATCTGGTCCTTAACTGCATTAAACTGCTTTCCTGTTTTCTTGATAACGACAAGTCTTAAGGATGAAGGCATAATCGGTAGATCCTCCAGCTTCCATGATTTATACTTCTCGTCATAAGATTCAGGATCTGCAAGTGTGACAAGATGACCGAGTGCCCAGGTCACAATATATTCTTTTCCTTCCAAAAATCCATTTCCTTTTTTCGTGCATTGAAGCACTCTTGCAATATCCCTGCCGACAGAAGGTTTTTCTGCCAGTACTAATGTCTTTTTCATAAAAAAATCCTTTCGCAAAAGCCTTATAGTATCTTTCTATATTAACATAGATTAGAATTCGGTAAGGGGTCCCCATTACACTTATAATATATTATACTTGAAAATAGATTTTTTAAAGGAGGAGCTGCATCAACGTGCATCAATATACAAACAACATACTCCCCAAAGAAACCATCGGATTGGTTTTTATCTTAATGATCAGCATAATGGCAAAAGGCTTAGGCTCTTTGTTCCCATTGGCCGGCAGTCTTTTATTTGCCATTCTGATAGGAATTATCATCCGAAATACAACAGATCTGCCTACCTCTTGGCAGCCTGGCATTCAATTCACTATCAAAAAGCTTCTTAAAGTAGCAATTGTCTTCTTAGGAGTGGGATTAAGCCTTTTAGAAATAATGAAAATCGGCCAATCTGCACTATGGATCATTTTAATATCGGTGACGGTTGGCATCAGCGTTACTTATGCGGTTGGGAAAGTACTCGGTATTCAAACAAGGCTGAGCTTATTGATTGGTATAGGAACAAGCATTTGCGGAGCTACTGCCATTTCTGCCGTGAAAGGGATTATCGGGGCAAAAGAGAATGAAACCGCATATGCATTGTCCACCATTGTTTTCTTCAATCTGATCGCGTTTATTTCTTTTCCCCTTATCGGACATTTGCTTGGATTATCCCAGGTTTCGTTTGGTATTTGGGCAGGTACCGCTGTCCATGATACGTCTTCGGCTGTTGCAGTCGGTTACAGTTATGGAGATCAATCTGGGGACGTGGCCACGACAGTTAAACTTGCCCGTACGCTTTTTCTGATCCCTGTCATGTTGTTATTACCTTTCATGTTAAAAAACGAGACGCCAAGTACTTCATCACTTAAACAGGCATTTCCGTGGTTTGTCCTGATGTTTCTTGGAGTATCCGTCCTTCATACAATCGGAGTGATACCGGATATCATCGAAGATATGCTAAAATCCCTCTCTAAATTTATGATCATCATGGTCATGGCTGCGGTTGGACTCCAGGTCCGACTGAAAGATCTCTCAAAGCTGGGCTTCAAACCCCTGCTGACAGGGTTGATTGCTTCCATTACAATCGCGGTGATCAGTATATTATTCATAATGTAAACAACTTCATCAAAAAAGGCAGCTTAAATCTTAAGCTGCCTTTCTTTGAAATATGAACAATAAAAAAGAGCATCAAACAGACGCTCTTGTAAGATATACATAACTTATTCACTCATGTATGGTTTGCATTTTTTAAAATGAGCCATCTCTTTAACCCTTAAAATGCAGAAGAAAAAAACTAGGAAGAGGCCTTCTTCCTAGCACAGGCTATTCTTCTACTCCCTCTAAGAAGTCTGGGTCGAGCTCTTCGAATTCTTCATCATCAAAGTCGCAATCCCAGTCGTCATCATCGCAGCCTTCAGGATTTACGAGTACACATACCTTTGTTTCTCCGATAACTTCAACCAGGATCTCACGTTCAACATGAACGATAATTCTGTTACCGTTTGGTGAAATCACCGCTTCGCAGCAATTCGGCTGTTGGAGTACGCGTGCACATACTTCAATGTCATCCAAGACGTCCGGATCACGGTATTTGAGTTTAATTTCATCACAGTAATCGACTCTTTCAGTTACAACGGATGTTTTCGTGTTGTCACTGTGAGAGTACCATACGTTTACCTCAAATGAACCGTGTATTTCCACCTTCTTGCCTACTTTGTGTGCTTCATACTTATGGTTGATGATCCAGCAGCCTAAAATGCTCGATGGATTATGCGGCGGGCTAATCGTATGATGAGACTGTGTGAATTTACGTCCCTTCGCTACGACCGCTTTCGTAATAATCTCTCTATATTCTGCCATTCGAGCGAACCTCCTCATTCATTTTCAATTCATCTTATGCGACTGTCTAGGTGTTTGTGCGAGAAAATTTTATTACATAATGGGATTGTTGCGAGATAATGTATTGTATGCGAATACCCATTGAATGTTCCCTAAAAGCTTTTTGTGTTATTAAATAAAGAAGGCCGATTATTTCATATACATATTAAAAAAGACCAATGTCAGAAGTTGATTCTCTTCATAACATTGGCCTTTCTTTCAGGGTATTAAATTATCTTTCTCTTAAGAACAGCTTCCAGGAGTGGAGTTTTTGACCTGAGAACCTGTTTCACCGCGGAGAAGGTCTCCGCCTGTAGATTCGATGATATGATCTGTTACGTTATTAGAAATAACAGATGCAACGATTTGCAGAAGATCATTTACGTCTGTTTGAGACTCTTTAAATTGCTGGACAACCGGAATTTCATCGATTTCCTTTTCTAGGTTTTCAATTTTGGCTTCCACCATTTTCAACGCCTCTATCTTTCCATAATGCTGGAAGTTGACAGCTTGCTTTTGTAGACTCTTGATGCTTGCAATCATCTCACGTACTTTTTGGTTTTCATGGATTTGTGCTTCAGCTCGCTTGAAGAAATCCACTTCTTCTGTTTCAGCGATCATTTCCGCCAATTCTTCTGCTCTTTTCATAATATCATCTTTTGTATATTTTGCCATTTCACTTCACCTCTGCCGCTTCTAGAAATTCTGAACCTATTTGGCCTTCTTCAATCATTTCACCATCTAGAGACCAGGATTTAGTATCCGTGATCTTCACTTTTACAATTTTACCAATCACTGTTTTAGGTGCATTAAAATTCACTAATTTATTTCTGCGTGTATACCCTGCTAAAACGTCAGGGTTTTTCTTACTTTCCCCATCAACAAGGACCTCTACTGTTGTACCCGCATACTTCTCAAGTGCTTTTCGAGAGTATTCTTGAACGACTTCATTCAGACGTCTCAGGCGATTTTTTTTCACTTCCATCGGTACATTATCTTTCATCTTCGCTGCTGGAGTTCCCTCCCGTGGAGAGTAAATATAAGTATAAGCAGACTCAAATCCTACTTCACGATAAAGGGAAAGGGTTTCTTCGAATTGCTCTTCTGTTTCGTTCGGGTATCCTACGATGATGTCAGTAGTCAGTGCAACATCTGGCATAGCTGTTTTAATCTTCCGGACCAATTCAAGGAATTGTTCCCTGGAATATTTACGAGCCATGATTTTCAATACCGGTGTAGAGCCTGATTGTACCGGCAAGTGGATATGCTCTACGAGATTCCCCTTTTTAGCGAGGACTTCAATTAAATAATCGTCAAAATCCCTTGGATGACTTGTAGTAAAACGAATGCGCGGGATATCAATCTTTCTCAGCTCATCCATCAGATCACCAAGGCCATAATTCTCTAGATCTTCTATATCTTTTCCATACGCGTTTACATTTTGTCCGAGAAGCGTAATTTCTTGATACCCTTGGGCCGCCAAGTGACGCACTTCAGCTATGATTTCTTCAGGGCGTCTGCTGCGTTCCTTCCCGCGGGTATAAGGTACGATACAATACGTACAGAATTTATCACAGCCGTACATAATGTTTACCCAAGCTTTAATATTACCTTTGCGCACTTTAGGAAGGTTCTCGATAACGTCTCCCTCTTTGGACCAAACTTCCACCACCATCGCTTTAGACATATAGGCATCTGATAAAATTTGAGGAAGACGGTGAATATTATGGGTTCCGAAAATCATATCAACCTGCTGATATGTTTTCAGAATTTTATTTACTACGGCTTCTTCCTGAGACATACATCCACAGACTCCGATTAAAAGGTCTGGCTTCTCGCGCTTCAGGTGTTTTAAGTGACCTAACTCGCCGAATACCTTATTCTCAGCATTTTCACGGATGGCACATGTATTCAAGAGAATGACATCCGCATCTTCGGTTGTATGGGTCGCTTCGTACCCAAGAGCCATAAATATCCCTGCCATGACTTCAGTGTCATGTTCATTCATCTGACAACCATAGGTGCGAATATAGAACTTCTTGCCGTTCCCCAGTCCTCTATATTGATCTTCAATCGTAAAATCATTATGATATTTTACTTCTTCTTTTCCCCGTTTTTTTGCATCTTTCAATGAGGGAGGAATATAGACGCTTTGGAAGTACTTACTGTAATCTTTTTCGGATTTTTTGTCCGCTGGAGTATCTGACTTCGCTTGCTGTCCATGTTTGCGTTGTTCTTCGTTCATGAAAATTCCCCTTTCTAACTCTATAACAAACGAATATTAACCGATTTCTTCTATTATAAAATCCGTAATAGTAAAGCTGACAATTACACTTGTACATTATAACAGTATAAAGGTTTTTTAAGGCTTATACAATAGAGAGGCAGAACTGTCGAAATTTGTTCCAAACTTTATGTAACCATCTTAGAAATGGGCTTTTACGAAGGAACTGGATGCTGATTCAGTGCATAAGGTAAAGTAAGACACATACCCAAGAGGAGGAGGTTCTGATCGATAGACCAATGAAATCTCCCATGTATCATATTGAAAATCAGGAAAAGCATTATCTTCAATCGGAGATCAATCGATTGAAAAAAACTATCCAGAAAATAAAAGAAAGTCATTTATATGCCGAGGCCGATTATTATAAAAGAGTCATCCAGGGGAAGGATGAGGAAATCGAGGATCTTTATACTCAAATAAGAATCAATGAAACAACCGAACATGATTTGATTTTGGAAAGAAACAAATTCAAAGAAGGAAAAGAAAAGCTGGAAGAAGAGGTAATGTTCCTCCATCGTGCCTTACGTGACAAAGAATCACTTATTGTAACACAGGGTGACCATATCAAAACATTAGAAAAAGACCTTCTTAAATTCCAATTAGAAAATAATAACCAAAAAGCCGCTTTGTCTCAACTTGAAGACCTCAATAAGGAGCTGTCGGCTCAGAATGATCAGCTCTTGAAAGATAATAAAAACCTGGTGGTCAAATCAGAAAGGTTAAAAACACAAAACAAGAGCCAGAAGCTTCATATCAACGATTTAAACAATGCATTGTTAAAGTCTGAAGAAACCAAGAAGGAAGTCTTCTTTGATCTACTATCTAAAACAGAAGAACTGGAAAGACTCATAGCAGAACGTAAACACACCATCAAATCCTTAGAGGATGCCAAAGAACGATTGATCCATTCTGAGAAGGAGAAAATGAAATTTATTAAAGATATGCTGCATCAATATCAGAAAAAGATCGAAGAAAACGAATGGTGGTTCTCTGCTCAATTTGCCGATATCGATATTAGGACGAAAAAGCAAGAAGAACGAATCGATGTAATTGAATATGAAAAGGAACATCAATTTAAAGAGCAAAATGAGAAATTCTTATGTCGATTTCAGGAAGTTGAGAATACGTTCAGCAACTTTATTGGAGAAGTTGATTCAATCAGGGATTCCAATGATAAAATGGCCCAAAATTTATTTGACTTAAAACGACTTGTAGAGAATCAAAAGAGAATCCAAACGCATATCATTCAAAACCGTCCAAAACAGCCTCTTATTGAAAATAAAAATTATAACAGTTCTGATTAAAAAAAGAGAAAAGCCGGCACCCCATTTTCTATGGCGGCCGGCTTTATTGGTTACATAAATTCTTTTAATAAACCATCAAATGTCTCGTCATCAAGTTTCAAATCATGTGTATTCAGCGGTTCTTCGGAGTAGCCCGCGACTAACTCCTGATAAGATGGCTGCTCAGTGTTCTGATAAATCAACCCTGTAACAAGTCCGTCCTTTTCCATTAGCGTGTTCATTGCCTGCTCACGGTTGGAAGGATCGTACCCTTCCACATCTGCAAGCTTCGTCAGGTTTTCTTTGAACCAGTCATACGTGTTGATCTTATTATAGGTAACGCAAGGACTGAATACGTTAATCAAAGAAAATCCCTTGTGGTTCAACCCTGCTTCTATCAATGCAGTCAGTTCCTTTAAATCAGATGAGAAGCTCTGGGCAACAAAGGTTGCACCGGCTGTTAATGCCATTTCCATCGGTGCCAGCGCTGGTTCGATTGAACCTTGTGGTGTGGACTTCGTTTTAAATCCCGATGAAGAACGCGGGGATGTCTGTCCTTTAGTCAATCCATAAATTTGGTTATCCATGACAATATATGTGATATCAACATTTCGTCGAATTGCATGTATTGTATGACCAAGGCCAATGGCAAATCCATCGCCGTCACCGCCAGAGGCGATCACCGTCAAGTCTTTGTTTGCCATTTTTAGTCCTTGAGCAATTGGAAGGGATCGCCCATGAATTCCATGGAAACCATATGAATTAATATATCCTGAGATACGGCCTGAACATCCGATACCGGAAACGACAGCCAGATTCTCTGGATCGAGTCCCACGTTCGCTGCAGCACGCTGAATAGAGGCTTGTACCGAGAAGTCACCGCATCCAGGACACCAGTTAGGCTTCACATTATTTCGAAAGTCTTTAAATGTAGCCATGGATCAGCTCAACTCCTTACATTTAGAGTGAATTTCATGAGGCAGGAATGGGGTGCCATCATATTTTGTCATATTTTTGATTTTATGCCCATACCCCGCGTTCATCTTGATAATATTAGATAACTGCCCAGTGGCATTATGTTCGATTACAACTACTTTCTTCGCTTTTTCCATTAGCGGCTGGAGTTGGTCCGCAGGGAAAGGATGAATCAATCGGATATGCGCATGATTCACTTTAACTCCGTCCTTCTCCAAACGGGTCATTGCTTCTTCTATTACTCCACGTGTAGAATTGAACCCTACCAGAAGTAAATCAGCTTCTTCATGAGGTGCTGCAATATGGATAGGATGATTGAAATTGATATTTTCTATTTTACGCATACGCTTGTCCATTTGAGCCTGTCGATTTACAGGCGACTCTGAAGGTTTACCCGTTTCATCATGTTCCACACCTGTGACATGGTGGATCCCATTCTTCATTCCTGGAGTCACACGAGGGGATACTCCGTCTTCTGTTACCTCAAAACGCTTGAAGTATTTCTTCGGTTCCAATTCTCCAAGCTGAGCTTCATCATAGACAAGCTTCCCTCTGCGAATTTCCACTTTGCTGTAATCAAGCGGTTCAACCGTTTGTTTACCTAATGAAAGCTGCAGGTCTGATAGAATAATGACCGGACATTGATATTCTTCGGCAAGATTGAATGCTTCCACTGTGTCATAGAAAGCTTCCTGTACTGTACTTGGAGCCATGACAATTTTAGGTATTTCACCGTGTGTACCATATATCATAGCCATCAGGTCAGATTGTTCCTGTTTTGTAGGTAATCCAGTAGATGGCCCTCCGCGCTGGGTATCGACTACGACAAGAGGCTGCTCAGTCATTCCCGATAACCCGATCGCTTCCATCATAAGAGAAAGACCAGGTCCGGCAGATGCGGTAAATGAACGGATACCGCCGTAATTTGCACCTATCGCCATTGTCGCTGCAGCGATTTCATCCTCTGTCTGGATAACTGTGCCGCCTACCATCGGCAGCTTTTTAATTAAATATTCCATGATTTCTGATGCCGGGGTGATGGGATAAGCAGCCATCAGACGCACCCCGCCTGCCAATGCACCAAGGGCAATCGCATCGTTACCGATCATAAACATACGTTTACGGCCGTCTGCTTCTTTCAACTGATGGGAACCGGCTTTATCCCCAAGTTCAGCTTTCATGATGCCATATCCCTGTCTGATCGCTTCCATATTCTTCTCTACAACCGTCTCACCTTTACGTCCAAAGATTTCATCCACTACCTCTTTAAACACTTCAGTATCCAAATTTAAAACAGCACAAGTTGCACCGACTGCAACCATGTTCTTCATCAATGATGTTCCAAGTTCTGCTGCTAATTCAGTAAAAGGGACAATATACAATGAAGCCTTTGTATCTTCGGGTTTCTCAGGCTTGAATTTGGCATCCGCGATGATGACACCTTCGTCATGAAGCTCTTTATAGTTCACATCGATCGTCTCCTGATCGAATGCTACCAAAATATCTAAGTCATCCGAAATCGCACGAACCTGAGTAGTGCTGACACGGATCTTATTGTTTGTATGCCCTCCCTTGATACGTGAGGAGAAATGGCGGTAACCGTATAAGTAATAGCCAAGGCGGTTCAAGGCCATGGAGAAAATTTCCCCCGTACTTTCGATCCCTTCACCCTGCTGACCGCCAACCTTCCATGAAAGTTGTTCCTTCATATATTTTACACCCTTTCTTACAGGTCTCTGATTTCCATTATTTCACCTGGAAATACACAGGTGATATTCATAGATAACTATCTAATTTATCTCATCTCTATTAAACATGTACTAAACAAGTTTATCACTTTTCTCTGGAAATCACTACTGTGTGAACCATTTGACATAAAAAAACTGATCTCCTAAGAAGATCAGCCTCCATTCAAAATTGAATTCGTTTATGGAAATTTCCAAACAAGAATTTCTTTATTTGTTTATCACTATAATAGCGCTGAAGAGTCCCGATCAGATTATCATATTGCTGGTAAGATGAAAGCCCTTTTACCGTTTGATCGATTCCATCGAAATCAGAGCCGAAACCAACGTGATCTTCTCCGCCCAGGCTGCATATATGTTCAACATGCCTTACAATGTCGGTCAGGACCGCACTTCCATTTTTATTTAAGAACGGAGGTACGAAAGTTACACCCATTACACTATCTTTTTTTATGAGTGCTTCTATTTGGTCATTTTTTAAATTTCGGGGATTAGGACAGATTGAATAGGCATTGGAATGGGATGCAATCGGGTATAGAGACGCTTCGAGTGTATCCCAGAATGCCTTTTCACATAAATGGGAGACATCGGTCCACATCTTTTTTTCATTGAGGAAATTAACCATCTCAAACCCAAAGTTAGTCAAGCCCCCTCCCCGCGGTTCCAATGCCCCATCCGCTGCCGCATTAGCCCAATTCCATGTTAATCCCACAGAACGCACCCCAAGCCGGTAGAGCGTTTCGAGTTTTTCTAAATCTTCTTCAATTGCCTCTGCACCTTCAAGTGTCAGCATAGCCCCTATTTCATTCTGTGAAAGATTATCAATATCTTGTTTGGAAGTGACCAATTTCACATTGTGATGCGGATCAAGGATCTTCCTGTGAAATAGGTTTACCATGTTCAGAGCCGCATGAAAACGCTGCCCGGGCTTTAAGTAAGATGGGATATAAATGGCGAACAATTGGACTTTAGATCCACCTTCATTCAATTGAGGGTATGTAATGTGCATATCTTGTTTTGATTGAAACGAAAGGTTATCAGGGTCAATATAAAGTTTCATCAATACATCACAATGTGCGTCAAAAATCATTTCTCTCAAATCCTTCCTTACATCCTATATGTACTATAAATGAAAAATAAAAAGGCTGTCCACTAAAGAAAAATCTTTAACGAACAGCCCTGCTTCAATTGCCGGGATATGAGGCACTAATCTTTCCTTCCCAAATACAGGGCTGAAATATATTGTAAATTTCCTCATACTTTTAGAGACGGCATTTGGTTTTTACTTTATCTTGGTTCCACTATTAACTTAATGGCTGTGCGCTCTTCTCCATCAATCTGTATGTCTGTAAATGCCGGAATACAAATCAAATCTAAACCACTGGGAGCAACAAATCCCCTGGCAATTGCAACTGCTTTAACAGCCTGGTTCAACGCTCCTGCACCAATTGCCTGAATCTCAGCTCCCCCTCTCTCACGAAGAACACCGGCGAGTGCACCAGCTACAGAATTAGGATTAGATTTTGCTGAAACTTTTAATATTTCCATTCCTTTTCCTCCTTGTCATTTCCCCCATACCGTATGTCCGTGGTAAAGAACAAACTTGGTATAAATGATTCCACTGCTACTATATTCAAGAGATGGACAATTCATTCCGGTATGACTGAAAAAGGAAGGAAAAACATTAATATTCAGCTATGAATGGATGGTCCTCATTGATAAGGATCCTCTCAATCTTTTTTGCTTTTCCGGTTTTATTATCGATATCTATCAGACACGCACTCAATATTTTCCGCCCTTCTTTCGGAACTTCAAACCGTACAGGCAGACTCGTCTGAAACCTCTTAAGCACAGACTCTTTATTCATCCCCAACACTTCATCATAAGGACCTGTCATTCCTACATCACACATAAAAGCTGTTCCATTTGGAAGGACTCGATTATCCGCAGTCTGAACATGGGTATGCGTGCCGATCACCGCTGAAACCCGGCCATCCAGGAACCATCCCATTGCCTGCTTTTCACTTGTCGCTTCTGCGTGAAAGTCAACAAAGATGATGGAGGTTTTCTTTTTTGCTTCATCCACTAATGCATCGACTATTTTAAACGGATCGTCAAGCGGGGGCATAAATGTTCTCCCTTGAGCATTTATCACGGCAACAGTCTTTCCATAAACCTCTCCAAAAACTAAACCATTACCAGGGGTTCCTTCAGGAAAGTTAGCAGGACGCACCATTTTTTTGGATGAATCAATAAAATCGAAGATATCTTTATTGTCCCAAGTATGGTTTCCCAGGGTAACCATGTCAGCGCCATCCTGAAGAAATTTTTTATAAATTTTCTCGGTGATCCCCCTTCCTGATGCAGCGTTCTCCCCATTTACGATGGTAAAATCGGGCTCATGCTTCTTTTTAAGCTTCGATAAATATTCTGTAATCATTTCACGGCCCATTGAGCCGACTACGTCTCCAACAAATAAAATTCTCATGATATTTCCCTTCTCTTATATGTATTTGTTACAAATGACCAATTAGTTATGTAGTTTATTGTATCACATATAACCTTAACACTATGCATCAAGTAAGGTGAACAGATTCAAATAAAAAAGCTGACTCCGAAAGAAATCATTCCTTTCGGGAGTCAACTTTTTTATTTCGCATATTCCACGGCCCTCGTTTCACGGATGACCGTTACTTTGATGTGGCCAGGGTAATCAAGTTCATCTTCGATCCGCTTACGGATATCCCTTGCCAATCGGTGGGATTCCAAATCGTCGATGGCTTCAGGTCTTACCATGATGCGCACTTCTCGTCCTGCTTGAATCGCGAAGGATTTCTCTACTCCTTCATAGGATTCGGAGATCTCCTCCAGCTTCTCAAGACGGCGGATATAATTTTCGAGCGTTTCACTTCTTGCACCTGGACGTGCTGCTGATAAGGCATCGGCAGCCGCTACAAGAACCGCAATGATTGAGGTCGGTTCCGTGTCTCCGTGGTGGGAAGCGATACTGTTGATGACAACAGGATGCTCTTTATACTTCGTCGCGAGTTCCACACCAATTTCAACATGGCTTCCTTCCACTTCATGGTCGATTGCTTTCCCGATGTCATGAAGTAAACCGGCGCGCTTGGCAAGTCTTTCGTCTTCACCAAGCTCAGCAGCAAGCAAGCCGGATAGATAGGCCACTTCCATTGAGTGCTTTAATACGTTCTGTCCGTAACTTGTACGATACTTTAAACGGCCCAGAATCTTGATTAAATCCGGGTGAAGCCCGTGAACACCAACTTCAAACGTTGTCTGCTCCCCGATTTCACGGATATATTCATCCACTTCACGACGGGATTTGTCTACCATTTCTTCAATTCGTGCAGGGTGGATACGTCCATCCTGTACTAATTTTTCTAATGCAATTCGAGCCGTTTCTCTACGAATCGGATCGAAACCAGAAAGAATAACCGCTTCAGGAGTATCATCAATTATGAGATCGATTCCTGTCAATGTTTCCAGCGTACGAATGTTACGTCCTTCTCGTCCAATAATTCGACCTTTCATCTCATCATTTGGCAAGTTCACAACGCTAACTGTTGTCTCTGCCACATGTTCAGCAGCACAACGTTGAATAGCAAGTGAAAGGACTTCTTTCGCTTTCTTGTCAGCATCTTCTTTCGCACGTGTTTCATGTTCTCTGACCATGATCGCAATATCATGGGAGAGCTCATTTTCCACGCGGTCGAGAATGATTCCTTTCGCTTCATCACGAGTCAGGCTCGAGATACGTTCAAGTTCAGTTTGCTGTGATCGTACCATCTCGTCCACTTTGCTTTCCATCTCTTCAATATGTTGTTGTCTTTCGTTAAGAGCTGCCTCTTTTCTTTCCAATAAAGCTTCACGCTTATCCAGCGTATCATCTTTACGGTCGAGGTTTTCCTCTTTTTGCATTAAACGATTTTCTTGTTTTTGCAATTCATTTCTTCGTTCACGAAGTTCATTTTCCATTTCAGTGCGAAGTCTATGATTTTCGTCCTTTGCTTCAAGTAGTGCTTCTTTCTTCAGAGCATCTGCCTCGCGCTTAGCATCTTCTAAAATCTGCTCTGCTGAACCTCTGGCACCGGCAATTTTCGCTTCAGCAATGGACTTACGAATAAAGTATCCAACAACTACACCGACGATAAGGCCAAGCAAAATGGAGATGATTGTAATAGGTTGCATTATTTCACCTCCTCTTGCTATGAACTGTCATCATGTCTTTTACATGTCGGCTTGTACATTGCTCATTTGAACTCAATATACAGCGCTAGGCTTTCAAATATTCATTCGAAAAATTTGTAAAATATACATGTTAATTTTAAATCTCAGAAAATTTATTGTCAAGGGGTTGTCCTGTCTATCACTAGATTTCTCAAGGATTTCTTGCCATTCGACAAAATTCGATCGGTATAACCCCTCTTGTATACATAACATTATTACGGTAGATACACATATGGTCGACAACACTCCTGTAAAAAGAAGTAAAAAATAAAAGAGAAGCAAACATAAAATATGTCTGCTTCCCTGGAGTTTTAGTCTTAATCTTTAATCTTCCAATAGATTAAGTTCTCCTTGATCTTCCGTGTCTGCCGCTCCCGTATCCAATCCGTAATGCTCACGGATTTTCAACATGATTTCAGTTCGGATTTCAGGGTTCTCTTTCAAGAAGATTTTCGCGTTTTCACGGCCTTGTCCAAGACGCTCTTCGTTATAAGAGTACCATGCACCACTCTTCTGGACGATATCAAGCTCGGACCCAAGATCGACGATTTCCCCTTCTTTGGAGATTCCTTGACCGTACATAATGTCCACTTCCGCTACACGGAAAGGAGGAGCGACTTTGTTTTTAACGACTTTGATTTTCGTTTTGTTACCAACCATCTCATTACCTTGCTTAAGGGTTTCCGCACGACGTACTTCCAAACGAACAGAAGAATAGAATTTCAGAGCGCGTCCACCAGGAGTCGTCTCGGGGTTTCCAAACATGACTCCGACCTTTTCACGAATCTGGTTGATGAAGATCGCGATGGTCTTCGATTTGTTGATGGCACCTGATAATTTACGAAGGGCCTGGGACATCAAGCGGGCTTGAAGACCTACGTGTGAATCTCCCATTTCCCCTTCGATTTCTGCTTTAGGTACAAGAGCTGCAACAGAGTCGATAACGATGGCGTCAACTGCACCGCTTCGTACCAATGCTTCAGCGATTTCCAGTGCCTGCTCGCCTGTATCAGGCTGAGAAAGCAATAGTTCATCTATGTTTACTCCAAGCTTTTGTGCATATACAGGATCAAGTGCGTGCTCGGCATCGATGAAAGCCGCCTGACCGCCCTGCGCCTGTACTTCCGCGATAGCATGAAGTGCTACTGTTGTCTTACCTGAGGATTCCGGTCCATACACCTCAATAATTCTTCCGCGAGGATACCCGCCGACTCCAAGAGCCGCGTCAAGCGCAAGTGATCCACTCGGACATGTCACTACTTTTCTATCAGTTTGTTCCCCAAGCTTCATGATAGAGCCTTTTCCAAACTGTTTCTCTATTTGTTTCAACGCCATATCTAAGGCTGCTTTGCGATCGCTCACTATTTTTCCTCCTTTGAATATAGAACTTAAAGACAACTTATAAGCTTGTCTCAAATCCAACCTATCTATACTATAAACCATGTCAAAGTAGAAAACAAGAAAAAAGTCGAACATCCATTCGGTTTTTTGTGATTGTCCATTCCCCGGAGAGAACAAATATAAAAAACTGTCTCCCTGCTTATGCTGGAGACAGTTTGTGCTTGGTTCATGTTAGTTCTTTTAAAAGATAATGCCAGCCGTACTTTGCAGTCCGCTTCCGGTTGGCATTCCTGCCTCCCGCCAAGTTAAGCAGGAATGCTTTGGCAGGACGGTCTTTTACCGCAAGGCCGATCCATACTGTGCCTGCCTTTTTTCCTTCATGGTCGTCGGGTCCCGCTACCCCAGTGAAACTGATGCCTATATCGGAAGTAAAGAGAGTCCGCACATTTTCAGCCAATTCTTTTGCACATTGTTCACTTACGGCTGAATGCTGTTCGAGTGTACTTTCCTTAACGGAAAGCACCTTTTTCTTTATCTCATCCTGGTAACAGACCACGCCCCCATTCAATACGGTTGAAGCCCCGGGTATAGACGTGATTTCTGATTGAAACAGCCCCCCTGTCAGGCTTTCAGCACATGATAGGGTAAAACCTTTTTCTTCCAGGAACTTCATACCCACTTCGACCAGGGAGTCACGATCGTACCCGTAGAAATACTCTCCAGCCACATTTAATACTTTTTCTTCCAAAGCATCCAGAAGTGCAGCCGCCACTTCCCTCGACTCATGCTTGGCAGTCAGCCGAAGAGTGACCTCCCCATCCCCTGCGAGCGGTGCGATGGTAGGGTTCGTCTGGGTGTCAATCAGCTCTTCCAATTCCGTTTCCAACTGGGCTTCACCGATTCCAAAGAAACGCAAAACCCGTGATTGAATGATTTCTTTCCTCTTGAGGCTGCCTAAAATGGCAGGGATACCGTATTTACTGAACATGGGACGCATTTCAGATGGCGGTCCCGGCAGCAGCATGTACTGAAGCCCATCCTTTTTAAAGAACATACCAGGAGCCATTCCATTCTCATTTTTTAAAGCTTGTGAGCCTTGAAGTATAAGAGCCTGCTTTTCATTATTTGGTGTCATTTGACGTTTTGTTTTCTGAAAGTAAGATTTTATGGAATCCAAAGCTTCCTCATCCATCGCTAAGCCCGTTCCCAATGCTTGAGCTATCGTTTCTTTCGTCAGATCATCTTTAGTAGGTCCGAGGCCGCCGGTAAAGATGAGCAGATCCGCTCTTCCCTGGGCAACTTCAATAGCCTGAGTCAGACGGAGAGGGTTATCCCCTACACTGGTGTGATAGTAGACATTCACTCCCGCTTCAGCCAGCTGTTCTGATATGTATTGAGCATTTGTGTTGGCAATCTGCCCTAATAGTAATTCCGAACCGACTGCAATAATTTCAGCATTCACTTGGTTTTCCCCCTTAAGTAGACTCTTTCATATAAAGAAAGAGATGATTCATTCGAGAATCATCTCTTATAGATTATAATGGGAACGAACATACGTCCAGCTTCCGTCTTAAAAATCATTTAGAGTTAACAAACGCCTGCTTGTTATGTTTGAAATAATCCCATCCTGACCAAATCGTAAAGAACATCGCAACCCATAAAGCAATCGTCGCAAATGGGAAATTGAATAATTCAAAGATGGCATTATGGAGCAATAGAGCTGAAATAGCGATGATTTGTGCCCATGTCTTTATCTTTCCAAGCTGCCCAGCCGCCACTACTTCACCTTCACCTGCAAGAACGAGACGCAGGCCGGTAACAGCGAATTCACGGCTGATGATGATGATGACGATCCATGAAGGAGCAAGACCAATCTCCACCAAGACGATTAAAGCGGCAGACACGAGAAGTTTATCCGCGAGCGGATCTAAAAATTTCCCTAAATTGGTCACCATATTATACTTTCTTGCATAATACCCGTCTATCCAATCAGTAGTCGAAGCGATGATAAAAATCAACGCTCCTGCAAAATGCTTCACCGGCATCTCTGCACCGAGGAAGACCATCTCTCCCCAGTTTAGTGGGGCAAGCATGATGATTAAAAATAATGGGATCAAAAAGATCCGCGATATTGTAATCTTATTAGGTAAGTTCACCTTTCTACCTCCAATACTTAGAAAACAAAATGATTACAGCATGTGACTTATGGAGCTCGGTTGCCCCCATATTCTTATTGTTGAGATTCTGCAGGCTGGTATTGGATGATAACATCCTGTCTGACCGTATCCGTAGGAATCTTATACTGGAGCAGTTTGCCATTCACATTGATATCAGTGTTAGCAGCGTTACCGATTATAAGATACGCCTGCTGATCAGAGGTAAGATCAAACTCTTTCTTATCCTCTTCGTACAGCATCCCTTGGAACAACACTTCATCTTTTGAATTGTACACGGCTACCCAGGCGTCTCCCTTAGCAGCCAGCTCAAGCTTAAACTGATCCGTGTTCTTGAGTTGATAGGTCGTTTTTGTACCTTCTGTTTTAACTGCCTCCAATGATTGTTCAGTATTCTCTTTTTGTTCTTTGGTTTCTTTTTCATCTTCAGATTGGGTTTCTTCATTGGATTCCTTTTGATCCTTGTCTTCCTCTTCAGCAGATTCTTCTTCAGGAAGGTCCTGCTGATCGACAGCCACTGGTTCTTTGTTGGTTGTATCTTCACTGTTTGCATTATCGGCCACTTTGGTTTGCACGAATACCCATAGGGCAATTAGAACCGCGATAACGAATACAGCGATCAAAAGTTTTGGGATGATATCAAGGGCCTTGGATGAACCGCCTGAAACTCCTTTCCTGGACTGTACACGAGAAAGGGAGACTGGGATCTCATCTTCATACGTTGTCGGGATTTCATCTTTGTATTCCTCAAAGATCACTTCCGGCTGCAAGCCCACTGCTTCACAGTATTGCTTGATGAAAGCCCGGACGTAGAATTTCCCTGGCATCATATCATAAGAGCCTTCTTCAATGCCGACTAGATAACGTTTTTGTATCTTCGTCACTCTTTGTAAGTCATCAAGACTGTAATCTTTGGCTTCACGGGCTTCTTTCAGACGTTTTCCTAATTCCGTCACTATTTAACACCTTCCAATATTAAAAATCAAAACCTCCAAAATCGGAATTTTGGAAAAGGTTATTTTGTTCCACTAATTCGTATGTAATTTCTTCTTCAGGATTGTTTCTCAGCTCGATGATATAATCAAAGTCATCTAATGAGTACTCTGAATTTTGAACAAATACATCCGGATGTTCGATGACCTTCACTGCCGAAAGCCGCATGATTTCCCTTACAAGCTGCCAATGCTTCTCGCTTGCCCGTCGGGTTGACACGATGCCATCAATGATGAACAGGTTGTCGGAGGAATATTCGTCTTCAATCAGCTTGCTTCTGATCGTCTGCTTTAACAATGTGGATGAAACAAATAGCCATTTCTTATTGGCACACACACTTGAAGCGACAACCGACTCGGTTTTCCCTACACGAGGCATTCCCCTTATTCCAACAAGCTTATGACCTTCCTGCTTAAAAAGCTCGGCCATGAAGTCGACCAGCAATCCAAGTTCATCACGAACAAACCTGAACGTTTTTTTATCATCTGCATCCCGCTGAATATACCGGCCATGCCTGACAGCGAGTCTGTCTCTAAGTTTAGGTTCCCTTAATTTCGTCACATTAATCGTATCCATAGTCTGCAGGATCGATTCCAGACGAGTTATCTGCTCTTCATTATTGGCAAGAAGAAGCATCCCTCTTCTTCCTTCATCGACACCATTGATCGTGACAATATTTATAGAAAGCATCCCTAATAATGAGGAAATATCACCTAAGAGGCCAGGACGGTTTTTTTGAATTTCATATTCTAAATACCATTCTTTTCGTTCCATTGGTTACCTCCTGAAAATCTATGCGACAACATAATTCGACAACATAGGGGTTTTTTCGATAAAATCACTTGAAACATCTAGCTTTTATAATAAATGATTTTCATCTAATAGAAAAGGAAAACCTATAGAATTAATACAATTTCTGCATAATCAATCCACAAACAGTTCTTTAGGATGATTTAAGGGATAGAGTCGTCCATATCGAAAAAGAAGAAGGTATCATATAGCTTTCTAAAAGCAGGTCATAAGAAAAGGAGAGGAAAATTCCCTCTCCTTAACGAGTACCGTTATTGTTCACTAGCTTTACCATCATGTTTGCAATAGCATGCTGTTCTTCAGGAGAAGCTACAGACCATAAATCCGCTAATACTTTTTCCTGGTCATTCTTTGGCTCGACCTGTTTTGCCAGGTAATCACCAATTTGATAAGCTAAATCTGAAACCGTTTCGTTTTCCATTCCGGTATGCTGTGCTTGATTCAGGCGATCCCCTAAAAAGTTTTTCCACTCTGACCAGTTATCTAATACTGACATCGTAATGAACCTCCTCTTAATTGAAATACAATGTTAGTTTGTATCATGGAGGGAAAAATATGCGCTTTGAGATAAAATTATTATGTATGCCATCCTCCATTAACAGCTAGTGTCTGGCCGGTTATGTAAGATGAATCTTCAGATAAAAGGAAATAAATGGAGGAAGCGACTTCTTTACTCAATGCCAGCCTTCCCATTGGTATTTCCTCACTGACTTGCTGGATTTCTTCGTCGGAAAACGAACCCAACATTTTCGTAGCCACCGCACCGGGAGCAACCGCATTAATCCTTACTCCATTTAGGGCTGTCTCTTTTGCAAGAGCCTTTACAAATGAAAGCTGAGCCCCTTTAACTGTTGAATAAACAACTTCACAAGCACCGCCGATTTGCCCCCAAATTGAACTGACAATCACTATACTGCCTTTATTCTTCATCAGCTTAGGAAGCAGACCCTGTATCAGCATCATGGGGCTTTTCACATGAATATTGATCATTTGATCCATTTCTTCTTCCGATTGATCCTGAAAAAGCCCCCAGCCCGCTACTCCGCTTGAATATACAATGGCATCAATTCGAAAAATGGAGTCAATGACCTTCTGAACCTGGTGTGGCTGGGCTAAATCTGCTTGTATGGGGATCGCCTCTACTCCAGTCCTCTTTATTTCGGTCAACAAGTCGTCGATACTTTCCCGATCAGAATGATAATGAAGATAAAGATTCCATCTCTTCTTCGCGAGAGTCAGGGCGGTGCTTTTTCCAATACCTCCTGAAGCCCCTGTAATCAAAGCAAATTTCATATATTCCCCCCCAAACATAGATAGGAACCACCCCCGCTCGAAGGGCAGTTCCTATATGAATTATGATTTCGGAACCACTTGACATACAGTGAATCGTTCTTCGCTGATGATGGAGTCCGCCACCTTTTGAATATCATTGTAGGTCAAGGATTCCAAAGTAGGGACTACATCAAACAGATCCATTTCATTAAATGCATAACGTGTGAATTGATTGGCAATAAATTCAGGTGAATTCACCGCTCGAAGGAAAGCACCGATTTTTTTCTTTTTCGTTCTTTCAAGTCCTTCTTCCGTGAACAGAGATTCTGCCTTCGCTTTCAACAGAAGCTCCTTCAGCTTCTCGGCAAGTAAATCAGGTTTTTCGGTATCCCCTCCGACGGTTACAAAACCGAATCCGTTTTCCTGAGTATAATCATAATGGAATGTCTCATCAATGAGCCCTTCATTATAAAGATCGAAATAATAGCTAGAGCTCTTTCCAAACAATAAATCAAGGAAAACGTTCATCGACAGTTCCTGCCTCAGCATTTCTTTTCCTTGCTGTGTCGGTTCTGGCGCCTTTAAGCCCACCAGGCATTTAGGAGACTGAACGTTCATTTTCAGCACCTGTTTTGTTTCGGCGACTGCATCCGGCTCCTCATCAAATTGACGTTTAATCTCCGGCATTTTTTCATATGGCTTACTTTCCTGGTTTGAACGGATCTGATTCATGATTTGTTCGGGATCGACAGGGCCAACCACAAAGAGAAGCATGTTACTTGGGTGGTAGAAAGTATTGTAGCATTGATACAGCATATCTTTCGTAATCGGCGTAATCGAGTCGATGGTGCCAGCAATGTCAATTTTCACAGGATGATTTTTGTACATGTTCTGGATAACCCCGAAGTACAATCGCCAATCCGGGTTATCGTCGTACATCGTAATTTCCTGTCCGATGATGCCTTTTTCTTTTTCAACCGTTTTCTCGGTAAAATAGGGATCTTGAACAAAATCGATCAGAGTTTCAAGATTTTTTTCTACATTATTTGTGCTGGAAAATAGATACGCTGTACGTGTAAACGAAGTAAAGGCATTAGCAGAAGCACCTTGACGGCTGAACTGCTGAAAGACGTCCCCATCCTCTTTCTCAAAGAGCTTATGTTCGAGGAAGTGAGCAATGCCATCCGGTACCTTCACAAATTCCTCTTCGTTTAATGGGACAAAGTGATTATCGATGCTTCCATATTTCGTTGTAAAGGTTGCATACGTCTTATTGAATCCTTTCTTTGGAAGGATGTAAACATCCAGACCGTTAGACATCTTCTCATAATATAAATTCTCTTGTATTTGATCGAAGGAAATTTTCTTCATCTTTATTCCTCCATTCCTGTTAAGAAGTAAATTGTATCAAGCTCGACTTTATTAGCTGCTGCAATGATTTCGTCTTTGGTCGTTCTTTCCACTTCTTCGAGCCAAGTCCCGAGGTCGATTTGCTTATTGGATACAGCATTGTGATACAGGACTTCGATCAGTCCCCTTGAAGTATCCACAGTTTCAAGCAGCTGGTTTTTTATGACTGCTTTTGTCTGTTCAATTTCTCCCTCGGTAAAATCACCATTTTTCATGGCCTCCAGCTGCTCATTGATGATACCGACAGCCTGATCATAATTTTTAAATTCAATTCCCGACATCACCATCATAAGTCCTTTATGACTTTCCAGGCGGCTGGCTGCATAATACGCAAGACTGGCCTTTTCCCTTACATTTATAAACAGCTTCGAATGAGAGAAGCCCCCGAATATACCATTAAAGACCTGAAGTGCATAATAATCGTCATCTCCGTATTGGGTGTTTGTCCGGTATCCCACATTCAGCTTTCCTTGCTTAACATCCTGCTTTTCTTTTACTACATTTTCCTTCTCTTTTCGCTTTACTTCTGAGGATTGGGATTCTAAAGGTGATCGTTCCGGCATTGAAAACAGCCTGTCACAGAAATTTTCGACTTGCGCTTCGTCGACGTCCCCAATGACATAGAGGTCCATTTGATCTTCATTGATGACTTTCTGATAGTAATGGTATAATTCTCTTGAAGAAATCGAATCGACATTCTCCTTCATTCCATTTACATGAAGAGCGAACCTCTCATTCTTACACATTTCTTCCACCAGTCTGGAATTGGCATAACGCATTTTGTCGTCATACACTGCCTGAATCCTCACCTTTTGATTCCGCTTCTCCTTCTCGACTGTCCCTTCATCAAATTGATTATTCTCAATATTAGGGTTCAATAACACGTCTGAAAGAAATTCAAGCCCTTTCTCAAGCAGCGGCTCTGAATCCTTTAAGAATTTCTCATTTGCTATCTCAACAGAGAAACTGACGATATGATACTCCCCTTTTTTTGCCAAGTCGGTAAAAAAGCTGGCACCATATAATTCATCTAAATAAGTACGGAGTTTTGTTGTATTCGGATACGTCTTTGTACTGCTTTGCATGACATGCGGAAGAAGCCCGCGCAGCGTCACAGTTTCCTGATCTAAGGGGGCTTTCATTTTCATCACAAGGTTGTTCGTTTTATACTTATCCGTTTTCACGATATGTAATGTGTAGCCTTGCTTTTTCTTAACGACTTCATTAATGTCCGTCATTGTACCGTCCTCCTTGTCCATACTTGCATTTTTTATAAACATGGAACTAAAAGATATAAACACCTTTATTGTGCGGTATTTTATTTTAACTATACATGTAGTAATAGAAAGAATTCAAGCATCTTCCTCTGTTGGAAAAAATCGATACATGATATTCATTATATGTTTAGAGATATTTGTTCAGACTATGGTTCTTTGCTTTTGAACATCGTTGCCCGATTCCGTGCAAGACTTCGCTTTCCGCGAGAGGCCGGTGACCCTCCTGATATGAACGAAACCGTCAAAATACTCACTTCACCCTGATTTTGGATTTGTTTTTAGGCAACCCTAAATAGAGAAGCTTATTTTGCCTTCTCAACTTATTTGATTTCATTCATCACCGCTATTGATTTCCTTGCAAAAGCTGGAATCACCCTGAAATTAATACGTTTACTAAATCTATTTTGATTAGTCTTAATCCTATCCATTCACAATGTATTCGTGCTAGGTAATCAAGACAGGAATGGAACGCAAAAACCATTTATTGAGTATATTGGCTTTATGTACGTTTACACAAGTATAATAAAGAGTGCCTTTGTTGATGTTTCAACATAGACACTCTTTTCTTTAATTAACGGCTTCCTTTTACGTATGGTGTACCTAATGCTTTAGGTGCGTCGGCACGGCCGATGAAACCGGTCAGTGCTAAAATTGTCAATACGTAAGGAGCGATCAATAGATATACGCTAGGGATATTTTCGAATAATGGAATACTGCTTCCGATGATACTCAAGCTTTGTGCAAAACCAAAGAATAAAGCTGCACCCATTGCACCAAGCGGGTGCCATTTACCGAAGATCAAAGCTGCGAGAGCCATGAACCCTTGTCCGCTGATCGTCGCATGACTGAAATCAGAAGATATGGACTGGGCATAAACCCCGCCGCCGACACCTGCGAATGCACCAGAGATGATAACCCCGATATAACGCATCTTCGTCACATTAATACCCATTGTATCTGCAGCCATCGGATGTTCACCTACGGAACGGAGTCGCAGCCCAAATGGTGTTTTAAACATGACATACCAAACGATCACCGATACAAGGATGGCTACGAATGGCGGCCAATACGTATTAGAGAAAAAGATGTCACCGATCACGGGGATCTTGTGTAAAAGCGGCACATCCACTTTACCGAAACCTTCCGAAATAATATCTGTTTGACCTTTGCCATAGATTCGCTTAACAAGAAATAATGTTAAGCCAATTGCAAGCAGGTTGATTGCTACACCAGATACTACCTGGTCAGCTCTGAATGTGATGGAAGCAACAGCATGCAGAACAGCAAGCAGTCCACCCATCAGCATTGCAATAAGAAGTGAGACCCAAGGAGTTGCCGCACCGAACGTCTCAGCAAACGTTATATTAAAGACGATACTCGAGAAGGCACCAATGACCATCAGGCCTTCAAGTCCAATATTGACAATTCCGGATCGTTCTGAAAACGCTCCGCCTAAAGCAGTGAAAATAAGTGGCGAAGCCCATAATAATGTAGACGGGATAAGTATTAACAAAATATCCATTAAGCCCACTTATTTCACCCCCTTTTTACTGAATCGCTGAATTAAGTAGCGGATCATGTAGCCTGAAGCCACAAAGAAAATAATCAAAGCGATAATGATATCTACAAGTTCATTCGGTATACCTGCTTCAAGCGGCATATTTAAGGCCCCTACCTTCAAACCTCCGAACAAGAGTGCAGCAAATACTACACCGATAGCGACGTTGCCGCCCAGTAACGCAACAGCGATACCATCAAAACCTACACCTGTGAAACCGCCTTTGATTGAGGCGTATCCAAATGTCCCAAGCCCTTCCATAGCTCCGGCAAGTCCGGCGAAAGCACCGGAGATGACCATAGAAAGAATGATGTTTCCGTTGACATTCATACCTGCATATTGAGATGCATGCTGGTTAAACCCTACAGAACGAAGCTCATATCCCCGTGTCGTTTTTTCCAATAAGAACCACATGATGAATACGCAGGCCAGTGCTACGAAGATTCCCCAGTGTAAACGGGAATAGTCTGTAATGCTTTCAAAGAATGGTGATGTTAATGATGCTGAATCTGCTATATAATCAGTACGATCTTTACGCTCCGTCAAAACATCACGAATGATGGAATTTGTTACGTGTAAAGCGATATAGTTCATCATGATTGTAACGATAACTTCGTGCACCCGGTACTTGGCTTTCAATAAGCCCGGAATGAATCCCCATATTGCACCCGCTAACGCAGCTGCGATGATGGCCATCGGCAGGTGAATGATTTTCGGCAGGTCATCAAACGCAATACCCACCCAAACAGCAGCCATCCAGCCTACGATCAGTTGTCCTTCTACACCAATGTTGAAAAGTCCCGTTCTGAACGCAAAGGCCACAGCCAGCCCGGCTAAAATATACGGTGTTACCTGTCTGATCGTTTCACCTACATAATAGATTTCACCGAATATCCCCTGCCACAACGCTGTATATCCCGCAATAGGATCATAACCGCTCACAAGCATGATAATCGTTCCAACAATGATACCTAAAAGGACCGAAATAACCGGGATCAAAATATTTGTTAATCGATTAGACATTTGTGTTTTCCCCCGTTCCCTTTCCTTTTGAACCTGCCATCAACAAACCAAGCTCTTGTTCGGTCGTTTCTTTTGGATCGACAATGGCGACGATTTGACCTTCGTAAATGACTGCAATGCGATCGCTGACATTCATGATTTCATCTAATTCAAATGAAAGCAGCAATACAGCTTTTCCGTTATCTCTTTGTTCTATCAGGCGTTTATGGATAAATTCAATCGCCCCTACATCCAATCCGCGTGTCGGCTGGGCTGCAATCAATAGATCCGGATCCCGGTCTATTTCCCTCCCGATAATCGCTTTTTGCTGATTACCGCCGGATAGTGCCCGTGCCAGAGTGAATTCAGATGGTGTTCTTACATCAAACTCAGATATTAGTTTCCTGGCTTGATCATAAATCTTTTTATAGTTTAAAATCCCTTTACTTGAATACGGTTTTTGATAATAGGTCTGAAGGACCATATTTTCACCTATCGGAAAATCCAAAACCAATCCGTGTTTATGACGATCCTGAGGAATATGACCCACTCCGGTTTCATAAATCTTACGAGGTTTTAAGTTTACTATTTCTTTGCCATTCAATTTGATCGAGCCGCTTTCAGCTTTATGAAGCCCTGTGATTGCCTCGATTAGTTCGGTTTGCCCATTCCCGTCGACACCGGCAATACCCAGGATTTCTCCCGCTCTCACCTCAAGGTTCAATCCTTTGACGACAGGCACGTTCCTGTTATCCTTTACATTTAAATCGATAATTTCCAACACTTTTCCATCTGGTGAAGCTTCTGTTTTATCTGTTTTGAATGTTACTTCCCGTCCCACCATCAGGCTGGCAAGGTCGTTTGGATTCGTTTCAGAAACTTTTACGGTACCTATTCCTTTACCTTTTCTGATAACGGTTACATTATCACACACCTCCATAATCTCTTTGAGTTTATGAGTGATGAGTATGATCGATTTGCCTTCTTTGATAAGGGTTTTCATAATTTGAATGAGTTCTTTTATTTCTTGAGGGGTCAATACTGCGGTAGGTTCATCAAAGATCAGAATGTCCGCTCCGCGGTATAGTGTTTTGAGAATTTCTACACGCTGCTGCATGCCCACTGAAATGTCTGAAATCTTAGCTGATGGATCCACCTTCAACCCGTATCTTTCGGAAATATCCAATATATCTTTTTCAGCTTTTTTAATATCTACAGCTGCCCCTGATTTTGGTTCTCTGCCGAGAATGATGTTTTCGGTGACGGTAAATGTATCAACAAGCATAAAATGCTGATGGACCATCCCGATTCCCAGATCATTTGCAATATTAGGGTTTGTGATGTTTACTTTCTTACCCTTTACGCGGATTTCACCTTGCTCCGGCTGATAAAGTCCAAATAAGACGTTCATTAACGTTGACTTACCTGCACCATTTTCACCAAGAAGCGCATGAATCTCACCTTGTTTTAGCTGGAGGGTGATATTATCATTTGCCACGATGCCAGGGAATTCCTTGCGGATATTCAGCATCTCGATTACATAATCCATTGCTTTCACTCCTTGCTTAGGCTGGGGATAAATAGTTTAGTAGTTAGAGGTCAGACCTTGGTCTGCCAGAAAAAAGGGTTTCCCCTATTAAAACTCTAAATGAAAGATAGAAGGAATTATTTCTATACTTCAATTAAAGTTTTAAACATAAAACCAGTTAATTTATACCAATCCCGAAGTTCCGGTTAGTACTATGTATCCAGTTATCTTTAAGGAAAAAGGGATAAGAGACCGGCATTCCATGGCCCGCTTATCCCTGTCATCATTTTAGTTATTACTCTGCGGAGAAAGACTCAGCATCTTTAAGAGACTCAGGTACTGTGATATCTCCGTTAGCGATTTTTTCTTTCCACTCGTCTACTTTCGTCATTACTTCATCTTTGTTAGATAGTTCCTCGTTTAGTTCTGCAAGACCTACGCCATCTTCATTAAGACCGTATGAAATCACTTCTCCACCAGGGAAGTTTCCTTCTTTCGCCTTGTTTGCAAGGTCAAGAACAGCATTATCAACACGCTTCAATGAAGATGTCAGAACAATGTTATGATCTCCTACTTTACCTTCGGCAGATTGATCGGAGTCAACACCGATTGCCCAGATTTCGCGGGAAGGATCTTTTTCTTTTAAATCACGAGCTTCTTTGAATAATCCATTACCTGTTCCACCAGCTGCATGAAACACTACATCTGCGTTTTGAGAGTACATTTTAGAAGCGATCGTCTGGCCAAGTTCTGCCTTATCGAAAGCACCAGCATAATCGGCAACTACTTCAGCTTCAGGGTTAACCGCTTTAACACCAGCTAAGAAACCAGAGTGGAAACGCTCGATAACCGGGATTTCCATCCCGCCGATGAAGCCAATTTTATTTGTTTTTGTTGTTAGACCTGCTACCACACCTGCAAGGAAAGAACCTTCCTGCTCTTTAAATGTGATACTTGCAACGTTTGGTTGATCTACTACTGCATCAACAATAGCAAAGTGAGAATCTTTCTGCTGCTGTGCGATATCATTGATTGCACCTTCCATAAGGAAGCCGATTCCGTATACTAAGTCAAAATCTTGACGAGCTAATGTGTTTAAGTTTGTAGCATAGTCTGCATCAGATTGCGATTGAAGATAATCGTAACCGCTTTTACCTTTTTCCAATCCATGCTCTTCACCGAAAGCCTTCAGGCCTTCCCATGCAGATTGGTTGAATGATTTATCATCTACTCCACCAACATCCGTAACCATTGCTACAGTAAATTGATCTTCTTTACTCTTGCCATCACCACTAGATGCACCTTCTTCTTTCTCGCTTGATCCACATGCACCTAAAATTGTACCTGCTGCAAGAACAAAAGACAGCGCTAAACCGAATTTACGCTTTTTCACCTAGAGTACCCCCCAAATTTGTTGTTATCAATTAGTAGAAAGATTGTTTGCTAGACACGTTTTCTTAAAACATGGAAGCTGAATTTGTCTGATCTGAAATAGTTCACTGAGTACAATATCGGCTCATCATTCTCATCAAAGTGCATTTGTTTGAGTACGAGTAATGCCGTTTCGGGCTCGCAATTCAGGATCGGTGAAATTTTATCATGGTATCCCATTGGTTCGATCTGGGCGACGGCATGTGTGATTCTTCTATTCTCGCGGTTTTCCAATACAGAGAATATCGAATTGTCTTCATGCGTGAAATTCCTTGTTAAGACTCTTTCAGGAATCTTGTCCACACAGTACACTACCGGTTCGCCGTTAGCTGTCCGAACGCGTTCGACCAGAATAATGTTTTCCTCTTCTTCACTTTGAAACCTCTTAACATCATCCTCAGTTGCTTCTTGAGTAGTTGAGCTTAAGAAAATGGTTCCTGGCTCCATTCCTGCCTGCTTAATCATGTTGGAAACACTGTTCAATTGCTCAATCCCTGAAGTGAACAGGGGTTTAGCGTTTACAAAGGTTCCTACACCATGCCGGCGTATAATGACACTTTCTTCCTCAAGGATTCTTAACGCTTCCCTGAGGGTCGCTCTAGAAACACCCAGTTGTTTGGAAAGATCAAATTCAGACGGAAGTTTTTCTTTTTCTTTATAAACTCCTGCATCAATATCCTTTTTCAAACGGTCAATAACTTGTAAGTATAAATGTCGATTGTCTGTTTTTATCGTCACTGGAACCACCACCAAATTTTCTCAAGACATCAGACCTCTGATGTATATCTTTCCTACTAATCGAAAATACTATAACACTTTTCTTTTAATAAATAAATAGCATTATGTGATTTTGTCGAAAAAAAAGACCAATAAGACAATTCTGAAAATAAAAATGGTAATTAATAGGAGAAACAGAGGTATTATTTCATATTTACATGACAAATTTTACTCCGTTTTTACATTTCATCACTTCACACGGCTTGTTATTACATTATTGAAATAATTATCTTCTGAATGTAAACGCTTTTAATAGTATATCACATTGGTGGATAAACTAGAATACAAGAAAATGAAGCGTTTATTTTAATGTACTTTGATTTAGTAATCTATAGATTCATTCAACGGACATCTTTATTGTTACTCTTAATGAGCGGGTCATTTTTCCCCTTTAAATCTAATTTTCCAACAGCAATGACGCTTCCCCGTCAATTTTGCAAAAGATCCGTTATGAAACCGCATAAAAAAAGTGAAGCTCCCTTTTTTAAGGATAACTTCACTCGTTGTCACAAACTAATTCATTTATGCGTTTTGTTCTTCAGAAGGTTTACCGACCAGCACAGTCCTGGGCTTGCTTCCTTCATATGGACCGACTACTCCTCTTACTTCCATTTCGTCTATTAAACGAGCAGCCCTTGTATATCCAATTCTGAATCTGCGCTGAAGCATGGAAACTGAAGCAGTTTGCATTTCGGCAATCAATTGAACAGCATCGTTATACAATTCATCCTCCGCTTCCCCGCTGCCTGCTTCTTCAGGTACATCATCAGGAATCATTTCTTCCTGATATTGCGCTTTTTGTTGTGATATCACGAAATCCACTACTTCCTCCACTTCTTCATCGGATAAAAATGCGCCCTGGACCCTTGTCGGCTTGGAAGCGCCGACAGGCATGAACAGCATATCTCCGCGGCCTAATAGCTTTTCAGCCCCCCCGGAGTCCAATATGGTTCTGGAATCCGTTTGCGAAGATACAGCAAAGGCAATACGGGAAGGTATATTCGCTTTGATCACGCCGGTAATGACATCCACAGAAGGCCTCTGGGTAGCGATAATTAAATGGATTCCCGCTGCTCGAGCCATTTGGGCAAGTCTGGTGATTGCATCCTCAACATCGTTCGAGGCTACCATCATCAAGTCAGCCAATTCATCAACAATAACCACAATGTACGGAAGTAATGGCTGCTTTTCTTCATTCTCTGCATTCTGTCTTCTTACATATTCGTTGTATCCTTCAATATTCCTTGTACCTGTGTGTGAAAATAATTCATAACGCCGTTCCATCTCACTGACAACCTTCTTTAATGCCTGTGACGCTTTTTTTGCATCAGTGACGACAGGTGCAAGCAGATGCGGCACTCCATTGTAAACATTTAATTCTACCATCTTCGGATCGATCATCATCAATTTTACTTCGTGGGGTTTTGCACGCATCAATATACTTGTAATGATGCCGTTGATGCATACACTCTTCCCGCTTCCTGTTGCCCCGGCAACAAGCAGGTGAGGCATCTTATTCAGCTCAGCCAGTACTGCTTCACCTGTTATGTCTCTCCCAAGCCCAATTTGAAGTTTGGATTCAGGTTTATTATGCTGCTTAGACTCAAGTACCTCCCGTAAAGAAACCATTGCGACTTCAGAATTCGGTACTTCGATCCCGATAGCTGACTTTCCGGGGATCGGTGCCTCTATTCGAATGTCTTTTGCAGCTAATGCTAAAGCCAGGTCATCGCTCAAATTTACAATTCTGCTTACCTTGACTCCGACATCCGGATGGACTTCATACTTGGTTACCGCGGGACCGAGATGAACCTGGGTCACTTTAGCTTTGACACCGAAGCTTTGAAATGTCCTTTCCAGCTTTGCGGCATTGGCATGTATCAATTGATACTCATTGCTTTGATCGGTCTGTTTAGGGCTTTTTAATAATGCCAGCGAAGGCAGTTTATAATCTTTATTTTCGACCTCGGTAAACGTGATAGGCGGTGTAGTATCAGCTCCATCTTCTTCCACTTTGCTGTTTTGTGTTTGAGCTGTCGGCTTTGCAGATTCACCAATAGGGCCACTTGCTTCCTCTTTATCTTTTTCTTTATCTCCAGGTATGCCCCCGTAAGCTCTTTCCGCAAAATTTGAGATGATAGGCTCAATTTTCTCTTCTTCCTGCACATCTTCCTGATCATCAGCTGCATCTTTCTTTTTCTCTGCAGTTTTTGCTTTCTGTTGTTTTTCTGCTTTTTTCTTTCCTTTGGATTCCTTCCAATCATTCATGTCACTTTTGAAAGCAGCCCATTGGCCGCTCAAAAACACCCGAAAACGAGATCCGATTTTTCCCAATACCTCGCCAAGTGACTTTCCCGTTACCAGGATGATCCCTATCAAAATAAAGGTTGCACTCACAATCCGGGCACCCTGTGAATCAAACAGGAAATATGAAACGGCAAATAAGATACTGCCGATCATCCCTCCCCCAAGATCTGAGGTACTGGTCTCTCCATTCACATCCATCCAGTATAAATCCCACGTGTTCATGATGACACTGGGATTTTCAAACATCCCGTTATTGGACAATAAATCAAATAATTTCACATGACTTAAAAGTAAAAAACTTGCGATAATAATATAAAGTCCTAGTAACCGTCTGCTGAATAATAAAGGGACTTCCCTTTTAATCATCAGGTAGCCTGCAATATAGATGACCCATAATAATGCAGCCATATACCATTCCCCAAGAAAAAACCGAAAGAAATACACGAATGCCTTTCCCACTGCTCCAAGCTCTATGATGGAGATCAAACTTAATGCCATTAGAGCCAGTCCGGTAATCTCATATTTGATCGTTTGTTTCAGAGAAGCACTTGTTGAAGAACGCTTCTTTCGTTTTTTTCGTTTTGCCAATATGTTTCACCTAAATTCTATAAATTCTTTGTTGTTATGTAATTGAAGAAAGGGCTGATCACTTGGGGCATATCATGTGCCTAGGTGTCAGACCCTTCCCGTTAAAATGGAGTATGGTTTACGTTACGGATATTTCTCTTCCACATTTATTATAGCATATCCAATATTTTCAGAAAATCCTCTTTCGTCCTTAATTCGTGATAAATTCACCTGGACATATCGTACTGTTCAGATAATGTGCGGGGTCGCTGCTCATGATGCGGATAATCCGATATTTATTATCCACGCGCTGTACAAGAAGCGGCACACCATCATGCTCTACCATCATCTGACCGCTGAATTCCTCAGCATCGGTTGGATAGATCTGCTCTTGTGGGACGGTTGTATATAAGATCATTGTATCAACCCCTCTTTTTCATCACTTTGCTTTTTCATTTCGATCAATTCATTGATTTTGCGAATTGCTTCACCTATACCTCCGATACCATCTATCAATCCATAATCAACGGCATCATCTCCCACTACATTCGTACCGATATCACGCGTGAGATTACCTTTTGCAAACATAAGGTCTTTAAATGCTTCTTCTGTAATATTACTGTGCTTTGTGACAAAACTGACGACGCGGTCCTGCATTTTATCAAGGTATTCAAATGTCTGCGGTACACCGATGACCAGTCCTGTCAGACGGACTGGATGGATTGTCATGGTTGCGGTACTGGCAATATATGAATAGTTACAGGAAACAGCTATCGGCACCCCGATACTGTGTCCCCCGCCCAATACAACGGAAACAGTCGGTTTTGACAATGAGGCAAGCATTTCGGAAATAGCCAGTCCCGCTTCCACATCACCACCGACAGTATTCAGGATGACTACCACACCCTCTATTTTCGGATTTTGCTCTATCGCCACTAATTGAGGAATCACGTGTTCATATTTTGTCGTTTTATTTTGCGGCGGCAGCTGCATATGACCTTCAATCTGACCTACAATTGTCAGGCAGTGGATATTTGAGTCCTGTGAAAGCTGAGGTACATTGGTTTGTCCTAACTGTTGTATCTTTTCCATTAATCCAGATGGCTTTTCTTTACTATCCTCGTCACCTTTATTTGGCTGTGCCGGCTGCTCTTGATTCATGTTCAATTGGTTTTCGTTCATAATGACATCTCCTTTTTTCAATCCTCTTCTCTTGTTATTATTGAAAAAAGAACACTTTTTCATACCATCAATCAACACTTCTGAAACTGCTTCCGGTATGCTGGCAGCTTGGCCGGTGGCCCCTCGGCTGCTTCTATGACTGTTTCTATTCTTAGAATACTGCTTGTGGAATCAAAAAGAGGCTGGGACCAAACTATAAAACCTCGGTCTAAAGACGAACATTCTAGAGTAGACTCTAACAACGCTAATGATTTCCGTGCAAGACTTCGCTTTCCGCGGGCAGCCCGTGAGCCTCCTCGTCGCTACGCTCCTGCGGGGTCTCACATTAGCTACTCTTCCCGCAGGAGTCTGCGTCTTGCACTCCAATCAACCGCTGGAAATAGCTAACATGTAAAATCTACATGTAAACTAAAAACCCGAACTAATTTGCCAGCTGGAAGGCGAATTAATTCGGGTTTTACTTAGGCTAAAACACTTTTGTCCCAGCCTCTTTCTTTCTTGGAAGAAGGTCTTACACTTCCATGATGATCGGCAGTATCATCGGTCTTCTTCTTGTTTTGTTGAATAGATAGTAATTGAGCTGGTCGCGGATGTCCTGTTTGATGGCAGACCATTCAAATGAACCTTTTTGGAGATACGTTTGAACGACATCACTGACTATGCCGGATGCCCCTTCGATCAACTCCTCAGATTCCCTTACATAAACAAATCCGCGCGATATGATCTCAGGACCCGCCACGATTGTCTTGGATCTGCGGTTAATTGTCACCACAACTGTGAATACACCATCTTCTGAAAGGAGCTTTCGGTCACGAAGAACGATATTTCCTACATCACCCACTCCGCTTCCGTCGATGAGGACATTTCCTGCCTGTACCCTGCCGCTCATTTTCATTTTTCCGCCTTTATATTCAAGGACATCTCCTTTATCCAAGATAAAGATCTTTTTATATGGCAACCCGATATCATGTGCAACCTTGGAATGTGCAACAAGCATTTTATATTCACCCTGGATCGGTATAAAATGTTTTGGCTTCATGATATTCAGCATGAACTTTAAATCTTCCTGACTGCCGTGTCCTGAAACATGGACTTTTTTATTCGCAGTCAGCACCTCTGCTCCTGCCCTGAATAACATATCGACGGTCCTGCCGATGATTACTTCCATACCTGGCGACGGAGTAGCTGTGATAAGCACCGTATCACCTGACTCGATATTAACTAATCGATGGGACTTCTTTGCCATGCGCTGTAATGCTTCAAAAGGCTCGCCTTGATTTCCGGTGGCAATGATGACAATTTCATCGTTTGGATGATTTTCTATTTCATCGAGCGTTATCATGATTTCATCGCGTATATGCAAATAACCGAGTTTTAATGCCACATCATATACTCGCTTCAAGCTTTTTCCCACAACCGCAACTTTACGGTTATTTTGTTCAGCAGCATCAAAGACTTGCTGCAAGCGAATAAGATTGGAAGCGAAGCATGCGACAATAATCCTCCCTTTGGCAGTTCGGAACGTTTCAGTCAGCTGACTGGCAATGACAGCCTCGGACGTCGTATAACCCGGTCTCTCTGCTTCTGTACTATCCGATAATAGGCAGAGCACCCCTTTATCCCCTATAGCAGCCATCTTGCCTAAATCCGGTCTGTATAGATGTTTGGCTGACTGATCGAATTTAAATTCCCCTGTATGTACGATTACCCCTTCAGAAGTATGGATACATACCCCAACCGAATCCGGGATGCTATGAGTGGTTCTGAAAAAAGAAACTTGAACTCCATCGAAATTCAACAAACTGTCTGAATGGACATTGAAAAATTTCACATCTTCTTCAACATGTGCGTCTTTTAAGCGTGCTTTGACTAAAGCATTCGTCAATTTCGTTCCATACACCGGCGCTTTGATTCTGTTCAATACATACGAAATGGCACCGATGCTGTCTTCATGGCCATGGGTCAGGAAGATCCCTTTCACCCGGTCTTTGTGTTCAATCAGATATTGGATATCAGGTATGACGATATCGATTCCAAGCATTTCATTTTCCGGGAACATCAGACCTGCATCAATGATGAAGATTTCGTGGTCGACTTCCACAACGTACATATTCTTACCGATTTCCCCCACTCCACCTAATGGAATTATGCGGATTACCTCATTTTTTGTCTTACTCACAATTTGTGTCCTCCTATGCTGTGCTCCCCGATCTATAGTCAGTCAGATTCATTATACTAGATAACTTTTTTTAAGTACAACCAATTTTACCCTGTAAAGGAACGTTCAGGTTCTGAGGTGTTCTACTGGATAAAGTCGAAGTATGCATCATTTTTTCTATGTAACTATTTCGATATCCATTTACTAAATCCTTTATTTTCATGATAAAAAAAATGTGCAGAAAATTTGATTTCCGCACACTTTTCACTATTATATGGTATTGATCAATTGGCTGAGCTTTGTTCTTTCAGCTTCTGATAGAGGAATTAATGGAAGACGTACAGAACCAACATCCAGACCTCTCAACTGCAGTGCGGTCTTTACAGGTGTTGGACTCGGGCTCGTAAACAGCCCTTTCATTACCGGTAATAGCTTTTGATGAGTCTTTGCTGCAACAGATATATTGCCTTCGAAGAACTCTCCGACCATTTGCTGCATCTCGTTCCCGATGATATGGGATGCCACAGAAACGATTCCATTTCCTCCGATTGATAAGATTGGAAGCGTAAGACCATCGTCTCCGCTGTATAATGCAAAGTCTTCAGAGGTTTTTGAGATAATTTCAGTCATTGCATCCAAATCGCCGCTGGCTTCTTTGACCGCCACAATATTATCGATTTCGGATAACCTAATGACGGTTTCCGGTGCAATATTCACTGATGACCTTCCCGGGATATTATATAGCATGACTGGCAGAGTGGTTGACTCAGCGATGACCTTAAAGTGCTGAAACAACCCTTCTTGACTAGGCTTGTTATAATAAGGCGCCACCAGCATGACAGCGTCGACCCCTGCTTCTTCTGCTTTTTTGGTCAGTTCGATTGATGCGTGAGTGTTATTGCTGCCTGTTCCTGCCACCACAGGAATCCTGCCATTCACAACTTTAACAACATGACGAAATAAAGCAACCTTCTCTTCTTTAGTCAAGGTCGGAGACTCCCCGGTAGTTCCGGCAACCACAAGGGAATCCGTACCGTTATCAATCAAGTAATTTATCAACTGAGTAGTCTTCGTAAAATCTATATTACCTTTATGATCAAATGGTGTGACCATAGCTGTTGAAATACGGCCAAAATTCAAGACTTACACTCCCCTTTATTAAATCTATCCTGCTTTGAATGTACAGTGAGCCTTCTCTAACTGAAAGGTATCATGAAGAGCATTCACTGCACGTATTAATTCACTTTCTTTCACCAGTACCCAAATCGTCGTATGGCTGTCAGCGGATTGAAGAATCCGGATACCATTATCAGACAAGGAAGTGACGATTGCTGAAGTGACTCCAGGCACCCCGGTCATTCCTCCCCCTACAACTGAAATTTTAGCACAGTTTTCTTCTACTACAGGATCATGACCTTTCTTCTTCAATATCGCAATCGCTTTTTCAGCAAAGGTCGAAGCAACCGTATAGATGACTCCCCGGGGAGAGATATTAATGAAATCCACACTGATTCCTTCATTCGCCATCGCCTTGAACACTTCTGCCTGAAGATTATACTGATCCTTCTTTGCGAATACTTTTATTTGAGTCAGTTGACTTACGTGCGCAATCCCAGTGACGGGGTGGTTTCTGAATTCTTTATGTGCCTTCGTATTTTCAGCTGTTGTTACAAGCGTTCCTTCACTCGTTGAGTATGTGGATCGAATCCTGATCGGTATCTTAGAGTTCATCGCGATTTCTACTGCCCTGGGGTGGATCACTTTGGCTCCCTGATAGGCCATATTACATACTTCATTATATGATACAACAGAAATCGGCCTTGCTTTTGCCGAGATCCTGGGATCCGCTGTCATTACCCCTTCGACATCTGTAAAAATATCGATGAAATCCGCTTTCAGTGCGGCTCCAAGCGCAGAAGCAGAAGTATCACTTCCCCCTCTGCCAATCGTAGTGATATCTCCTTCTTTCGTAGCTCCCTGGAAACCTGCTACGACGACAGCATCATAACTATCAAGCTCTTTGTATAGACGGCTGCATCGCATCTCAATGATCTTTGCATTATTAAAATCGCTGTTCGTGATAAACCCTGCTTGGGCCCCGGTCAATGCTGTAGACCGGATGCCGTTTTCAAGCAGCATATTCGAGAAGACCAGACTGGAAATGATTTCCCCGCACGATAACAGTAAATCCTGTTCTCTTTTGCTCACGAGAGCATTTTGGCCCCCGATCAAGGATAATAAAGAGTCAGTAGCATAGGGTTCTCCTTTTCTTCCCATTGCAGAGACCACTACTACCACCTTATACCCTTTATCGATCGCTCCTTTAATATGAGCAAGTGCCTTCTTACGACTTGCTTCATCACGTACAGATGTTCCACCAAATTTTTGAACGATCACTTTCATGACTACACCTCATTGTCATTGTTCAAGAGGCATGGAGGGAACGAACTAGTTGATCATAGGAAACGAATAGTAGAATATTCCTCTTTTTTACTTCACCAATCCCAGTTTAACCAAGCTTTCTGCAATCTGTACCGAATTCCACGCAGCACCTTTTAATAAATTGTCAGAGACAATCCACATATGGAATCCTTTATCTTCATCTAAATCCTTACGAACTCTCCCTACGAATACGTCAGGTTTTCCTACTGCGTAAGCAGGCATCGGGTATACTTGTTCTTCAGGGAGATCCTGAAGCGTTACGCCCGGTGCATTTTCAAGCAAGGACTGCAGCTCCTTAACTGAGACAGATTCCTTTTCTATTTCAATATATACACTTTCAGAGTGACCTGTTACAACAGGAAGCCTCACACATGTTGCTGACACCTTAAGAGCAGGCAAGTGCATGATTTTCTTCGTTTCATTAATCATTTTCATCTCTTCGTAGGTAAACCCATTGTCTTGGAACATATCAATTTGAGGAATGGCGTTAAATGCAATCTGATAATGCTTCTTATCCCCTTTCACAGGAAGCACAGCAGGTTCGAATGATTCTCCATTCAATATCGCTTGTGATTGATCATGCATTTCATCAATTGCCGCAGCCCCGGCTCCTGAAACTGCCTGATAAGTAGATACAATCACTTTCGATAAGCCATATTCTTTTCTGAGCGGTTCAAGAGCAGCTACCATTTGAATCGTTGAACAGTTTGGATTGGCAATGATGCCATTATGAAGCTTGATGTCCTCTTCATTCACTTCCGGTACAACAAGCGGAACATTCGGATCCATACGAAAGGCACTTGTATTGTCCACCACGATGGCACCGCGTTTAACAGCTTCGGGAGCAAGAAGTTTTGATACACTTCCCCCTGCACTAAATAATGCAATGTCAACACCTTCAAAGCTTTCCGGCTTAGCCTCTTCTACCGTCCATTCTTTCCCTCTGAACGTTACGGTTGAACCGGCTGAACGGGCAGATGATAATAAAGTCAGCTGTTTTATCGGAAAATCCCTTTTTTCTAATGTATGAAGCATCTGTTGTCCTACAGCACCCGTAGCACCGACGACTGCTACATGAAAACCACTTGTATTCAAAACTCTTCTCTCCTTCCAACCATTTATGTTTTCTCATAGTAGTATCTAACAATTTAGTCTTTTACTATAATAAAGGTTATTTTAACATAAACAATTATTTGACAATAGTGGTTTTTTTGATGAATTTATTTAACTGCATGAAAAGAAGGCCATCCAACCAACAGATGATAGCCTTCAAAACGCTTAGTCTAAATACTTTTCTATAATGACCGGCTGAAGTTGTTTTCCATCAATAGCTGCTTCGATCGTTTCTTGTATGAGGGTCATTCTGGCAACCATTGACTTTGGTTTGCTTTCAGGGGCATCCTGGCCAAATGGGATAAAATAAATATCTTTGGTCGAAATCAACCTCATAAGATTAATGCCATTCAACCCTAATGCATCATTTGTTGAAATTCCCAAAACGACTGGCCGATGATTACGGAGGGTAGCCTTGGCAGCCATCAGCACCGGAGAATCCGTCATGGCATTTGCGAATTTACTCATCGAGTTGCCTGTTAACGGCGCAATCACCATACAATCCAAGGGGATTTTCGGCCCTAATGGTTCTGCTTTCACGATAGAGTCAATCACCTTATGTCCTGTAACATTTTCAATCCTATTAATCCAGTCTTCTCCTTTTCCAAATCGCGTTTCTGTATTCATCACCGTAGAAGTCACGATGGGCATGACCTCGGCTCCGTTATTAACCAGCCTTTCGATCTCAGGGAATACAGCATCATAAGTACAATGTGAGCCCGTTAATCCAAATCCGATTCGTTTTCCTTTAATACTCAAGATAAGCTCTCCTTTCCAGAATTAAAATCTTCTTCAAGAAGCTGCGCCAACACATTGGCTAATATTTGACCGGCAGTTTTTGGAGCTACAATTCCAGGCAGCCCCGGTGCCAGCAAGGCTTTTATCCCTCGTTTTTCTGCATATCGGAAGTCTGTGCCTCCCGGTTTGGATGCCAAATCAATGATGAGGGTATGCGGGGGCATCTTAGCAATCACATTGGCTTTTATAATGGAAGTAGGAATTGTATTAATGCATATATCACAGTTTTCAACTTCTTTCGTTAACTGATCAAGATGGAACGCTTCCAGCCCCATTTCCGTGATCCTGGCAAGATGCTCGCTTTTACGCGCTCCCACCTTTACCTTTGCTCCCAGGTTATTAAATGTCCTGGCTACACTCATACCCACCCTTCCCAAGCCCAATACGACGATTGAAGAGCCATGTATCGTAAAATCCGTATGTTGAATAGCCATCATAATTGTCCCTTCCACTGTAGGAATGGAATTATAGATGGCGACATCATCTCTTTCAAATAACTGAACCAATTTCCGGTTTGTTGAATTGACTACATTATCCAAGTATTTATTGCTTATTCCTGAATAGATCGTACAGTGCTCTGGCGTTTGCGATACGATATCTTCACTTAAACATATCTTTTCATTCGAAAAGATCGTATCTATTTCTCCCTGTAGATTCGTGCCGGGTACAGGTAAAATGATGGCGTCTATAATGGAGAAGTCTACCTCACCTAACTTTTCCTTCGTAGCCCCTGTAAAGGCATGATCCAACTGTTCAAAACCAACCAGAGAAATCTTCGCATCCAGCTCTGTGAGCTTGCGTATAATCTCCAGCTGACGAGCATCTCCGCCTAGAACTGCGATCTGCATTCCGGTCAACATCACTGCTTTCACCTTCTTTTAACATAATCGCTATTCTAAATCCCTTTTCACTTCAACAGTGTATGTTATCGAGACCTAATGGGTGAAAAGAAAAGCGGAGGCGGCTTTTTCAGAGGCGACAAGCTCGTATAAATAAAATTAAAAAAAGAGGCTGGGACAAAACTAATAAACCACCACATAAAGACGAACAATTTAAGTGTAGGCTCTTAATACCGCTAATGATTTCCGTGCAAGACTTCGCTTTCCGCGGGTAGCCCGTGAGCCTCCTCGTCGCGTTCGCTCCTGCGGGGTCTCACATAAGCTACTCTTCCCGCAGGAGTCTTCGTCTTGCACTCCAATCAACCGCTTGAAAGAGCTAAATATAAATGTCCATTTAATCAAATTAAAAACCCGAACTAATTTGCCTCTAATAACGCAAATTAGTTCGGGTTTTACTTAGACTAAAATACTTTTGTCCCAGCCTCTTCCTTTAAGTCAATATATAGGTTAATCGTTTGAGACCTCCAATATGATCATATCTGTCCCAATCGTCCTGATCTGATGCCAAGGGACCTTGATTTCTCCTCCTTGTTTACGCATCCACTTACCTGTTGGAATGACCAAAGCATGAATCTGGCCGGATTTATCATTAAACTCTAAATCGGTTTGCCCGAGAACGCCAAGCCTTTCAGCTTTTCGATAATCTACGATTTCTTTTCCACTTAACTCACTTAACCTCACTGAAATCAGTCCTCCTATTATGCTCTGTAGTACAATGTATACATTGGCTTGTACGTTTAGAAGGACTTTCTGTCCGAGGAAAAATAAAAAGCAGGCTTTCACCTGCTTTCATTCAATGAAGTCATTGTTTAAAGTTCTTTGGAAGATTCCCATCAGGGCTGATCAGTGCAGCTGCATAGTCATCTGTAAAAATGTCCTTTGCAACACGATTGACCTTATCCATAGTAACACCGTCGATTTCCTCTACTATCTCATCCAGCGTCCGGTGACGCTTTAATAATAATTCATTCTTTCCGTTTCTGCTCATACGGCTGTTCGTACTTTCCAAGCTTAACATCAGATTTCCTTTCAGTTGTTCCTTACTATTGGTCAACTCTTTGGAAGTGATGCCCTCTGCTTTTAGTTCCTCAAGTGTATGGTGGATCGTATCAAATAATTGGTCTAGTTGGTTCGCACCGGTTCCTCCATAGATCGTTACCATACCGCTGTCTTGGTATGCAGAATGATATGAGAATACAGAGTATGCCAATCCCCTTTGCTCCCTGACTTCCTGGAAAAGACGGGAAGACATGCTTCCCCCGACGATGTTATTTAATACTATCAGGTTATAAATGTCGCTGTGGCCAATTTGTAGACCGTCGAAGCCCATGCATAGATGTGCTTGTTCCGTATCTTTCTTGCGGGCAAGTTTATTGTATTTGAATGAAGGCTGAGATTTCTCCTCAGGTCCTTTTCCGCCTTGGTATGAGCCAAATAATTTTTCAACATCCTTGATGAAGCTTTCATTCACATTTCCCGCTACCGAAACGACCACTTGCTCCGGAGTATACATATCATGCATATATTGCTTTAATTTATCCCTATTAAACGTACTCAGCGTATCTTCTGTCCCCAATATTGGATAACCCAGCGAATGCTCTTCATATATAGCTTTACTGAGTAGATCATGTACAATATCGTCGGGAGTATCCTCATACATTTTTATCTCTTCGTAAACCACGTTTTTCTCTTTGCCCATTTCTTCTTCATCAAATGCGGAATTGAAAAACATGTCAGACAATGTATGTAGTGCATATTCTGCATGATTATCAAGCACTTTCGCATAGTAGCACGTATATTCTTTAGATGTAAAAGCGTTGACCTGCCCCCCGATGCTATCAAATGACTCTGCGATTTCTCTAGCCGACTTGGTCTTTGTCCCCTTAAAGAACATATGCTCAAGAAAATGAGAGATACCATTGTTATCCTGCACTTCATTCCTTGAACCGGCAGCGATCCAAATACCGATCGCGACCGATCGGACAGTGGGGATTTCTTCTAATACGATTCTTAGTCCATTTTGGCAAGTATGTTTCTTTATCAAAAAGTGTTCCTCCTATTCATGATGCAGCAAATTATGAGTTTGTATGATCATTTCCATCTTTAGAAGAATGATCGATCTCTTCCAGAATCCGTTCTTCTTTAAATAAACTTGTAATGGTACCCAGCCGCAGCTCTCTGTCTTTAATTTGAACAATTAAGCTGTTTAAGGAGTTTGCGGTTGAAGCGGTTGGATGCATTAGAACAATGGCACCTTTATGCAGCTTTGACATCACGCGGTTGATGAGAACATCCGGCTGAGGTTTTTGCCAATCAATTGTATCGACACTCCACATGATGGTGCGCATATCCATTTGGTGCGCGATTTTCACCACTTCATCCCTGTAACTTCCGCTTGGCGGTGCAAACCATTTCACCTTCTCTCCGGTCGTCACCTCGATGATCTCATTGGTTTTTTTCAATTCATTGATTACTTTCGATGTTTCGAGTGTTTCCATATTTGGATGGGAATAAGAATGGTTTCCTACTTCATGGCCTGCATCCACGATCATCTTAGCTAACTCCGGATTGTTCTTTACCCACCTGCCCTCTAGAAAAAAGGTAGCATAAACGTGATGCTTTTTCAAAGTAGCAAGCATATTGGGGATATGTTCATTACCCCATGCAACATTAATGATAAAGGAAACCATGGGCTTATCCGGATTCCCGCGGTATACCGGGGAAGGGGGTAAATCGGATAAATGGGTTTGGGGTGGAATCTGTTTGTAAACAAGCTTTTCTTCAGAAAAACCACGGTCCTTCTTCATATTATGCAACGATTTATCAATATCTATTTTCACTCCGTTATAACCTGGAGTCGCTTTCCACACAGAATCAATCTTCGCGTTTTGAGCAGGAAACGATTTGTCTTTTGCTGCTTCCTTTATTTTTTGAGTTAAATCTTCACTACTGATTCCGCCGCTTACAGCTACAGTATCGATACTTCCATTTACAGCTGCCGCTTGGTGTTTCAAGCTGAGAACATATTGATCTGTTAATGGATTTTCAACGGCTAATATTGTCAGAATAGCAATTACACAAATTCCAATCAAGTATTTTTTTTCCACCTGTATCCACCTTCCTTCCTTTTAAACATATGAGTTGAATGGACAAGGTAGAACGCAGTATGAAATCAACAGAAAAAGGCTGCCTGTCGGAAGAAAGATCTCCTTACAGGACAGCCTGTCAATGCATTATGCTTGATTTTGTTCTTCTTTTTCGCGTTGTTCTTTAAGCACGGCTTTTCTGGATAGGTTAACTCTTCCTTGATTGTCTACATCAAGGACTTTCACTAAAATTTCATCGCCGATCGAAACAACATCTTCTACTTTCCTGATGCGTTCCTCTGCAATTTCAGAAATATGAACCAATCCGTCTTTTCCGGCAAAAATTTCTACGAATGCACCGAATTTCTCAATGCGTTTAACTTTACCGAGATACATTTGGCCAGCTTCAACTTCCCTTACGATATCTTCGATTGTTTTCTTGGCTACCTTATTCATTTCTTCATCAGTGGAAGAAATAAAAATGGTTCCATCTTGTTCGATATCGATCTTAACTCCAGTTTCATCGATGATTTTATTGATTTGCTTACCGCTTGGTCCAATAACGTCGCGGATTTTATCTGGATTGATATGCATGGTAAGAATCTTTGGTGCATACTGGGACAGGGATGATCTTGATTCACCCAATGTTGCAAGCATGCTGTCAAGGATTTGCATTCTGCCTATTTTAGCTTGCTGAAGCGCTTCTTCAAGAATTTCTCTTGATAATCCTTCAATCTTGATATCCATTTGAAGAGCCGTAACACCTTTGGAAGTACCTGCTACCTTAAAGTCCATATCGCCTAAGAAATCTTCCATTCCTTGAATGTCCGTAAGAATAGAATAATGTTCTCCAGATTTAACCAGACCCATTGCAATACCTGCGACAGGAGCCTTAATCGGTACCCCTGCATCCATCATAGCAAGTGTGCTTGCACAAATGCTCGCTTGTGAAGTTGAGCCATTTGACTCAAGAACTTCAGATACGAGGCGGATTGTATATGGGAAATCCTTTTCATTCGGAATGATCGGCTCAAGGGCACGTTCACCTAAAGCACCATGTCCGATCTCACGACGGCCAGGTCCTCTGATTGGGCCTGTTTCCCCTACACTGAATTGAGGGAAATTGTAATGATGCATAAAACGCTTGGATTCTTCGATTCCCAACCCATCAAGGATTTGAACATCGCCTAAAGCACCCAGTGTACAAATGCTGAGAGCCTGGGTTTGTCCACGTGTAAATAGTCCGGATCCATGTGTTCTTGGCAGAAGGCCTACTTCTGAAGAAAGCGGACGGATCTCATCTACTTTACGGCCATCAGGACGAACTTTATCTTGAGTGATCAGACGGCGAACTTCATTTTTTACGAGTTTGTCCAAGATTTTTTTCACTTGCTTCAACGTGTCTTCTTCTGCTTCTCTCTCTTCAAATGCAGAAATTACATTATTTTTAACCGAAGTGATTGCTTCTTCACGCGCATGTTTTTCTTGAACCTGAATAGCAGGGATCAATTCTTCTTCACATAGTGAACGAACTTCTGTTTCCAAATCTGCATCAAGTTCGAATAATTTTATTTCCATTTTTTCTTTTCCAACTTTTGCAACGATTTCTTCCTGGAAAGCTACTAATCGTTTGATTTCTTCATGACCGAACATAATGGCTTCCAGCATCGTTTCTTCAGGAACTTCATCTGCCCCTGCTTCAACCATGTTGATTGCATCTTTCGTTCCTGCCACAGAAAGATGAATTTCACTCTTTTCAAGCTGATCCACTGACGGGTTAATGATGAACTCCCCATCAATCAGACCTACTATCACACCGGCGATCGGACCTTCGAAAGGAATATCAGATACCGACAGGGCAAGAGAAGATCCGAACATAGCCGCCATTTCAGACGAACAATTCTGGTCTACACTCATGACCATGCTGATGACCTGAACTTCGTTACGGAAGCCGTCTGCAAATAACGGGCGGATTGGTCGGTCGATTAACCGGCTGGCTAAAATGGCTTTTTCACTTGGACGCCCTTCACGCTTAATGAATCCTCCCGGGATTTTACCAACTGCATATAATCTTTCTTCATAGTTAACTGTTAACGGAAAGAAGTCCAGCGGTTTCGGCTCTTTAGATGCTGTTGCGCTGCTCAGTACTGCTGTATCTCCGTAGCGCACCAATACTGCACCGTTGGCTTGTTTAGCCAATTGCCCCACTTCCACCGTTAATTCTCTTCCAGCCCATTCGATGGAAAAGGTTTGTTTAGTTTGTTCCATATAGTGTACCCCTCTCTTTATACATCACTTAAAGGGTGTAGGTTTTACCTTACCCGTATTAAAAATTCCAGTAATCTATATCATGCACTAATGTGCTGTTATATTCAAATAAGTATGGACTTTAATCTTCTGCCAAGCAGAGTTTTTAATATACAGCTCCCATTACCAGACTCAGCATATCCACACCGGTGTATGCCCGCCTCATAACCAGAAGCCTATCCGCTTTTCTTATTATGTATTGTAGACAAAAAATCGCTATATGAATACTTTTGAAATAAAATCTTTGATTGACCGGTAAAAAAAGTGGTGGACAATCATACAAAGATTTCCACTTATAAAAACTAAAGAAAAAGCGGGAAATATTCCCGCTTCCTTGTGTCTGATTATCGACGTAAACCTAGTTTGTTAATTAACTCACGGTAGCGTTGTACATCTTTCTTACGCAGGTAAGATAAAAGATTACGACGGTGACCTACCATTTTTAGAAGACCGCGACGAGAGTGGTGGTCTTTCTTGTGAACGCGCAAGTGATCGTTCAGATTGTTAATTTCTTCTGTTAGGACAGCAATTTGAACTTCTGGAGATCCAGTATCGTTCTCATGTGTTTTGTATTCACTGATAAGTTCGTTTTTACGTTCTTTAGTGATAGCCATCCTTTTCACCTCCTAATGATTTCTTTCAAATCCCCAGTTACCGAGCATACGTTGGTGATTCGTGATGCCAAGCAAAGGTTCATTTCATACGCTATTTAGAATACTACTTTTTTCTACAAAAATCAAGGGATAACATCAAATTCCTGAAAAGTAAGAGATGGCGGTTTCTTTATCCTTCTGAATTTGGTTGATCAACTCTTCAATTCCCGAAAATTTTTGTTCATCCCTTATCCTATTAAACCATTCAACATAAACCTCTTCCCCGTAGATGGAGGAATGGAAATTAAACAAATGAACTTCAATTGATAATGAAAATTCATCAGGATTTTTAAACGTAGGCTTAAAACCGACATTACATACGCCTTCATACCATTGCTCATGAATTCTCATGCGGACCGCATACACCCCGTTTTTAGGGATTAAGTAAGTATGGGCCATTTCTATATTCGCTGTCGGAAAACCGATTTTCCGGCCGCGCTTATCACCATGAATAACGGTACCCTTCATCCCATAAGGTCTGCCCAAAAGTTTGGCAGCCTTTGTCACGTTTCCTTCTTTCAGACTTTCGCGGATCAAAGAGGAACTGATTTTGTCTTCTTCTTCTGTAAGCTTTGGTACGGTAGTGGAAGTAAATCTCTCCCTCGAATGAAAAGGCAGAGTTTCCATCGTTCCCTTTCCCATTCTGCCATAAGAATAATCAAATCCTGCCACAACATGAACTACGTTAAAATCGATGATATATTGATCGACAAATTCCTGCGGCAAAAGGCTGGCAAACTCTGAAGTGAAGCGCACCACGAATAAATAGTCCACCCCTAATCCGCTTATGATTTCCTTTTTATCCTCCAGAGGGGTAATGAAACGTATATGTTTATGTTTATGCCCAAGTACAACAGAAGGATGAGGGTCAAACGTCATCACAGCACTATGTACATTTTGTTCTTTCGCTGTTTCAACAGCCGTTCTGATCACCCTCTGGTGCCCTTTATGAACGCCGTCAAAATAACCGAGCGCCAAGACCATCGGGGGGAACTCTTCTTTACTAAACGAATGAGGATGATGTACAGTTATTAATTTCACAGTATTTCACCTTTTTCACTAGTCGTTGAATAGGACTTTTACAGGCTTGATGACCTCAGGTTTGTCGGGATGGCACTGATAAATAGCGATGGCACGGCTTTCGTGCTCCATTACCACTTCTGATCCCTTTGGCCAATCCTCAGGCTCTTGTAAACGTGCACCATTCTTCACTTTCTCTGCTAATGTATCACTAATTACCATTTTCGGCAAATGAGAAAGCCCCGATTCCAAAGGATAAAGAAGCTCCTCAGCTCTTTCACTTTGGACATACTCCCCGACTTGCTCCAACGTGAAACAATCAGCTTGTGTGAAACTTGCAGATTTCGTACGGGTAAGCGATGACATATGAGCAGGATAGCCAAGCCGCTTACCGATTTCGACAGCAAGGGTTCTTACGTATGTCCCTTTACTGCAAGATACTCTAAAGGAGAAATGAGGATGTTCCCCCTCCAATGTTGTCCAATCATCCAGAAGCTCCAACTCATGTATATGGACCTTCCTGGATGGCCTTTCCACTTCGATCCCTTTCCGGGCATATTCATAAAGTCTCTTGCCATTCACTTTAACAGCTGAATACATCGGCGGCGTCTGAGTGATTTCTCCAGTCAAGCTATTTAGAATCTCTTGTACCGTGGTTCTTTCGATCGGTTTCTCAACCAGCTTTGTTTCAACCACTTCCCCCCAGGCATCTTCGGTTGTAGTGCTGGAGCCGAGGGTTACTTCCCCTTCGTACGTTTTTCCTGCGGAAGTTATATACTCAGCTATTTTTGTCGCCCTTCCGATACAAATCGGCAGGACACCCGATACTTCGGGATCGAGGGTACCAGTATGGCCAACCTTCTTCGTCCGAAGCAATTTCCTTAACTTAAACACACAATCATGGGAAGTCATGCCCCTTGGCTTCCATAAAGGTAATATTCCGTTCATTACCTAACCTCCATTCGCTATACAAAAAAATCAAAATAAAAAGACCGATCCTTACGAAAATGATTCCCGCTCGGATCAGTCCTTTCATGTTACTCGTCTTTATTCTGTGAATCGTCTTCCGGTTCATCTTGGACTTTACGAAGTAAAGTCTCAATATGATTTCCATACTCGATCGATTCATCAAACTCAAAGATTATTTCCGGTGTTTTACGAAGGCGGACTCTCTGTCCCACTTCCGAACGTATAAATCCTTTCGCCTTCGCCAGACCCTTTAATGTATTTTCTCTTTGGTCTTCTCCACCAAGAACAGTAATGTATACTTTTGCCTGCTGAAGATCCCCGGAAACCTGTACATCCGTAACTGTAACAAATCCAATACGCGGGTCTTTAATTTTTCGTCCGATAATATCGCTGAGCTCTTTCTTCATTTGCTCGCCAACTCGATTCGCACGATGGCTCATCAATATCACCCCATATTTCTATCATTATTGTGATCATTGAAGTGAGTGTCATTCATTAAATCAGTTCTCTTATCGTATCGATTCTTTCCCATTCAGGGAAAGAATCGATAAACTTTAATGCTTTTTCTATTTCTTTTTCACTGGACGCCCTTGTAGAAGCAACGGTTACGATGGCTATTCTCGTTCTTTGCCATACATCCTGATGATCAATTTCAGAAACAGCTACATTATACTTCTGCTTTAATCGAGTAAGGACTCTCTGTAATACAGCTCTTTTCTCTTTTAAAGAGTGAGAATCATGAATCATGCACTCACATTCAACATATGTGATCATTTACGAGTGATTTCCTCCATAACATAGGCTTCGATAACATCGCCTTCTTTAACATCATTGAAGTTTTTGATCGTAATTCCACATTCATAGCCTCTTGCAACTTCTTTAGCATCATCCTTGAAACGTTTAAGAGCATCAAGCTCACCTTCAAAGATTACGACGCCATCACGAATCAGACGCACGCCTGAGTCGCGAGAAATTTTACCCTCTATTACATAGCTTCCCGCAATCGTACCAACTTTAGACACTTTAAATGTTTGGCGGACTTCTGCCTGACCGATAATTTTTTCTTCAAATTCTGGATCAAGCATCCCTTTCATGGCTGCTTCAATTTCTTCCATCACTTTATAGATGATGCGGTGTAAGCGGATTTCTACACCTTCTGCATCCGCAGCACGCTTTGCATTTACATCCGGACGCACATTAAATCCAATTACAATGGCATTCGATGCAGATGCCAAAGTGATGTCGGACTCATTGATAGCCCCTACACCAGTGTGAATGATGTTAATCTTTACACCTTCAACTTCAATTTTCAACAATGAGGCAGCCAAAGCTTCTACAGACCCTTGAACATCTGCCTTAAGAACTAGGTTAAGATCCTTCATTTCACCTTGTTTCATTTGTTCAAATAAAGTCTCAAGGCTTACTTTGGATTTTTCACCTCGTTGAGCTTGAAGAGCTTGAGAAGCACGTGCTTCACCGACAGAACGGGCCGTTTTC